>DALYYK010000274.1:1083-4385 GCA_031983305.1 Candidatus Fimivivens sp.
GCGGCCGATTCGGCGGGGGTCAGATCCGCGACCTGTTTGCCAAAATAGAGGTTCGAGGCCGACTGCACGCCATTCTGGCCGTTGCCCAGCGCGATCGTGTTGAGGTAGACCTCAAGAATCTGCTCTTTGGAATAGTTTTTTTCAAGGTTGATGGCACGGAAGATTTCGCGCACCTTACGGCCAACGTCAAATTCGTTATCGCTCGTCACGTTTTTAATAACCTGCTGCGTGATGGTCGAGCCGCCGAACATATCCTGCGCGAAAGGGTTCGCGTAGTTGACAACCGCCGCCACCGTACGCTTGATGTCAATACCCGCATGGGACCAGAAGCGCTTGTCCTCGACGGCGACCGCCGCATCCTTGAGGCTCTGCGGAATATCCGAATAATCGACCCAGATGCGGTTTTCGTTATTCTGTACGCGTTGCAGCTCAAAATAATCGTCGCTGTTTTCCTCTTTAGCATAGATGATGGTGGTAAAGCTCATCTTGACGTTGTCAAGCTCCACACGGTCGCTGGCATCCAGCGTATTGAGAACATAAACGGTAAGTACCGACGCAACAATACAGCCCGTTATGATGCCCACCATAATAATCACGGCAAAAAATTTACCGAAAATGGCGAGTGGATTATAACGAGGTTTGCGTCGACGGCGTTTTGACGGCCGGTTTTCTGCTTGTCTGGTGTTTTCAACTGACACCAAATCACTCCTTTTTCTATTGCATGGCAAAAGCCAAACCGATGCATTTGCATATTATATTGATACCCAGTCTGAGCATCACCGTTTAGTATAGCATAAACAAAAGGGTTTGTGTACAGGTATTTTGCCCAAAAGTCTTGGCTCCAAAGCGCATACAGCGTCGTATTCGCGTCAACAATATTTCCGATAACAGCCTTATGGCGGATAAAGGATGTTTCTTTACTAAAGCTTTGTCCGCTTTGATTAAAATTTACACAGGAGATGATAGCTGTGAAGAAAAAAGTGAACTGGTTTGGCGTTGCGGCGCTGGCAGTGGCACTATTAGGGGGCGGCGCTTTTGGAATCTGGGCAAAATTTCAAGCGCAGGATATTCCGCAGGCGGCAGTCGATATCGCGTCAAATGTCAGCGCCGAGCAAACGCCCCAAAAGCCGCGTTATCTGTTGACCGGCTATCAAGGCAAGCTGGCGGTTTTTATGATCGGTAAAAAAGAGCCCGAACTGGTGTTTGACCGCTATCTGCATTATCTGCCCGACGTCGACCGCATGCGGCTTGAAGAGGGCATCGAAGTTTCAGATTATGCTGAGCTGCTACAGTTGATTGAGGACTACACGAGCTGATCCTTTATATAAGTGGCAGATTTTCTTAAAAATGCTGCATAAAACCCTCTTTGTCATAACCGATTGCCGCTTGAAAACAAATTGTAACCACTCTTTAATTTACAAAGGATGAATTCGCGCGGCCGATGCTGTATCATAAAGCCATAACATCAATTAAATGAGGAATGGCTGATGACCTTTAAATTTGCCCACAACAACATCAATGTTTGCGATTTAGATGCCAGCATTGCATTTTATAAAAAAGCGCTCGGATTAAACGAGATCCGCCGCAAGAGCGCCGCGGATGGCAGCTTTACACTGGCGTTTCTGTCGGACGGCAGCAGCGAGCATCAGTTGGAACTGACTTGGCTGCGCGATCACACCGACCCTTACAATCTCGGCGAAAATGAGATTCACATCGCGTTTCGCACCGACGATTATGACGCGGCGCACGCGCTGCACAGTGAGATGGGCTGCATCTGCTACGAGAATAAGGCCATGGGCATCTATTTCATCAGCGACCCGGACGGCTACTGGCTTGAGATTCTGCCACCGCAGCACCACTGACACCCGACTTTCCGGTAAGAAGGTACTCTCCTAAAACCTTCTTCACCTTCATAACGAGGGCGCTCTCCATTTAACAGTCCTCGTGTTCGTTCAAATTCTCCTTAAATACAGAGGCCCGCCGAACAGGCGGGTCTCTGTTATTTCTATTTTAAGGGAGCGCTGCGTTGGACAGACTGCGGCGCTGATGGGACGCACCGTAAAATCTCAGGTTAAGCCTTTTGCGCGCTTTTAGGGTAGGCTTTTGGCTCGTCGGTTCTGTCCACCAAATAATCGATGCTTGTGCCAAAGAGATCGGCCAGCTTATCAAGGACAGGTATGGGAATATTTAAATTCCCCAATTCGTAATCGGAATAGGTCGTTTGATGAATATTCAATAGTCGGGCAAGCTGTGCCTGTGTCATATCTCGATCTTCTCTCATATGGCGAATTCTCTCATACATGATTTTTCACCTCAATAACAGTATGCAATAAGGGAATATTCCTTATTGACTTTTAAGGGTTATTCCCTTAAAATGATAGTGGAGGTGGTAAAAATGCCGGATTACCGAAGTATAAGCAACCATTTGATCATTGCGTTAAGCGAAATTATTGATCAGGCACAGGCTGCCCTTGAGTCCGCCGAAGAAAATATTATTTCCGACGAGGCCAACCCGCCGAATTTGCACGCACTCCCGATCAGAGAAGATTGAAAGGATGAAAAATCGGCCCGCCAAACTATGCCCCTTTTATATGAATAAGCCGGCATGATTCCCGACGGATGGGAATAGCCTGTTTAGAGGAGGGGATACCATTGGCCGACATGCTGCTTGAACGCGCCGCCGGTGCGCTGTGGGGCCCGTTTACGATGGCGATCATTTTGGGGTTGGGCGGGTACCTGACGTTAAAGACCCGCTTTTTCTCGCTTCGGAGCCTGCCGCAGGCGTTTAGAAATATCGTGGGGGATATCGGCGGAAAACGCGGCGAAAAGCGCGACGTATCGGCGTTCATGGCCATGAGCACCGCCCTGGGGGCCACGATGGGCACCGGTAACATCGTCGGTGTCGCCACCGCCGTGGTGGCGGGCGGGCCGGGCGCGGTTGTATGGATGCAGCTGGCCGCCCTCGCCGGTATGATGATTAAATTTGCCGAGGTGGCGCTGGCCGTCAAATATAAACGGCAAGGCGCGGGGCCGATGGGCTATCTGCACGCGCTAGGCCAGCCGGGCGCTGTTTTGGCTTTTTTATTTGCGATCAGCTGCGTTATGGCTTCACTCGGCACCGGTAATATGACGCAGTCCAACTCCGCAGCGCAGGCGTTGTCGCATTTTTCGGTGCCACCCATGCTGTGCGCCGTCGCGCTTGGCCTTTTCACTTGGGTCGCCACCGGCAGGGGGGTCAGAGGCATCATGCTGCTCTCGGCGTGGATTGTGCCGGTCATCACGGTCGGCTATCTGCTACTCTC
>DALYYK010000275.1:0-4368 GCA_031983305.1 Candidatus Fimivivens sp.
ATATTCGATAAAGGGAATTCATCATAACAAAAAACGCCCTCTGCTCCGATCATCGGAGCAGAGGGCGTAAAAAACATTTTACGCGGTACCACCTCTGTTTGCCGCCAAAACAGCGGCCTTACCGAACGCAAGCACGTTCCCGCGCCATAACGGGCGCACCCGGCAGACACGACTGACCGCCCTTAGGCGGCGTTTGCATCTGCGGCTCCGGGAGGTATTCACGAATATTTGCGGCGTTCCTTTGCACCAACCAGGAACTCTCTGTGGCGCGCAAATAAAAGCTACTTATTCCCTTCACAGCCATTGAGCTTGATTATAGCCCGGTGTGACATATTTGTCAACTCTTTTTGCAGTTTTACAGTTATGTTGCCGAACGAAGACTGCTTTTAAGCAATTGCCGCGCATTTTCCAGCGCCAGCTCGGTAATCGGCTCGCCGTTCATGATACGGGCCAGCTCCTTGGCGCGCCCCGCTTCATCCAGCGATTGTATCTGCGTAAAGGTGCGCCCCGCGCTGACCTGCTTTTCAATCAAAAGATGATGCGCGCCAAACGCCGCCACCTGCGCCAAATGGGTGACACAAATAACCTGCCGACTGCCCGAGACAGCCTGCAATTTGGCACCGACCTTTTGTGCGGCGCGCCCACTGATGCCAGTGTCGATTTCATCAAATATCAGCGTGCCGATATCCTCCTTGCCTGAGAGCACATTCTTGATGCCAAGCATGATGCGGCTCATTTCACCGCCCGAGGCGGTTTTGGATAAGGGCTTTAACGCCTCGCCCGGGTTGACCGAAAGCAGAAATTCCGCTTCATCCGCGCCATTTTCGCCAAGGCGCTTCTTGGTCATCGCAATATCCATCTGTACGGCGGGCATGTCCAGATCGCGCAGCTCGGTCTTGACGGCGGAAATCAATCCATCGGCGGCGGCACGACGCGCCCGCGTCAGGGCATCCGCCGCGGTTTCGGCTGCCTTCTGTGCCTTTTGCTGTGCTTCTTTAAGCTTTTGAATTGTCTGCTCTGAAAGCGTGATCTCATCGAGCTGCCGCTGTGCCTTTTCACAATAGGCCAGAATCTCAGCGACGCTGCCGCCGTATTTTTTCTTTAAACGGCCAATCGTATCCAGCCGTTCTTCAATGTCGTCGAGCTCCTGAGGGTCAAACTCCAGCGCGTCAAGCTGATCGCGCAGCTGGGCTGAGATGTCCTCAAGTTCATATTCAAAGCCTGCGATCACCTGCGCGGCGTGAGAAAGGCCGTCTATGTATTTACCGGCATCGGTGAGCGCCTCGGCAGCGTCGGACAGCAGCGCAACGGCACCCTGCCAGTCCTCCCCGCCCGACAGATTCTGACGGCAGCGGTAGAGCAGGTCGCTCAGATGCTCGGCGTTGCGGATGACCCGTTTGCGGGCGATCAGCTCTTCCTCTTCGCCGTCCCGCAGGCGACAGGCGGTAATCTCTTCAATTTCGTAGTTTAAAAGATCGATGCGGCGGACCTTTGCCGCCTCGTCGGTTTCAATCGTAGCCAGCTTATTTTCAATGGCGCACAAGTCATTGTAATGCTGACGATATTCCAGAAGTACCGGCTGTAATTCGCCGTAGCCGTCGACAAATTGCAGATGGGTCTCGGGCAGTGAGAGTAGTTGGCTGTCCTGCTGCCCGTGCGTATGAATTAATAATCCGCCAATATTTTTGAGCATGGCCACGGTCGAGAGCTTGCCGTTGATGCGGCACACGGTGCTGTCGGCGGTTATTTCGCGCTCGATCAACAGCTCATTGCCCTCAATAGCAATGCCAAGCGCTGCAAGACTTTGACAGACCGTATCCGAAAGCTTTGTAAACAGCGCCGTGACCGCAGCCTTTTTCTCACCGGTGCGGATCAGTTCCTTAGACGTACGCGAGCCAAGAACAGCGCCAATAGCGCCGATCAAAATCGACTTGCCCGCGCCGGTTTCGCCGGTAAATACATTTAAGCCGTTCTCAAAGGCGATCTGCGCGCTCTGTATGACCGCGATATTTTGTATCCAAAGCTGTGAAAGCATCTTCTTTCGCCGCCTTACTTGTTAATCAGCTTTTTGAGTCGGTCGGTGATCTGCGCGGCGCTCTCGATCGAACGCGCCACAACAAAGAAGGTGTCGTCGCCCGAAAGCGTACCGACGACGTCGCCAAACTCCGCGGCGTCAAAGGTCGCGCAGGCGGCATTGGCCATGCCGGTAAAGCACTTGATGACCACAATGTTCTGCGCATAATCGATCGACTTGACCGACTCGCTGAAAATCATCGCGAATTTGCCGGACATGTTCGCACCCTGCTTGATGCGCATCGACACATAGCGGTATCTGCCGTTGTCGGAACGCACCTTATGAATGCCAAGCTCCCGGATATCGCGCGAGACGGTGGCTTGAGTCACGTCAAAGCCGCTGCTTTTGAGATGCTCAAGCAGTCCCTCCTGCGTATCGATCGCCTCGTCGGAGATCAGTTCCAGAATTTTGGCATGACGACTTGCTTTCATGTGATTTACCCCCTTAGTTTTAGCTTTTGGTTTAAGGTCTGGTAAAAACTGCGGTCTTTTAAGCATATAAAGCGGGAAACATACCGCGATTTTTCGATAGAAACATGGTCGATCTCGCCGATATCCTCAACAGGCGTGCCGTCGACGATCACGCACAGCTCGGCGTTGGGATCGGGCATGCGGGGGCGCACAACGAGGCATTTGTCCGAAGAGAAAACGATCGACCGACCCGACAGCGAGTGCGGGCAGATGGGCGTCATTGTGATCGTCTCGACCGAAGGGTCGATGATCGGCCCACCGGCAGAAAGCGAATAGGCGGTGGAGCCGGTCGGGGTTGCAAAGATGATGCCGTCGGCGCGGTATTCCCCCACCGTATCGACACCGCACAGCACACGGATATCAATAGCTCGTCCAAATTGGGTGCGGCAGATCACGACGTCATTAATGGCATACCCCGTCACTTGCTGCGCGTTGGCGCCAAAAGCCGACATGCGCAGTACCATGCGGTTTTCAATGTCATAATCGCCGGTTTTAAGCATTTCAATCGCCGAGAGGTCGTCAGCCTCCATCTGGGAGAGAAAGCCCAGCCGCCCCGAGTTGATGCCCAAAATCGGCTTGTCATAGCGCATCGCGACACCGGCCTGGTGGAAGATGGTGCCGTCACCGCCGATGGCAATGACAGCGTCGCAAGCGGCTAGCAGCGTTTCAAGGTCGTCGGTGGCGATATCGGTACAGCAGCCAAGCGCCTCGGCGTCAGCCTTAGACAGCATCGGCACAAGGCCGCAGTCCCGGAGGCGATCAATCGCCTCTTGGGTGCAGGGCAGCGCATGCGCGAGCTTGAGGTTTGGACAAAGTAAGATTTTTTCCATCGTCATTTAAGTTGCGCTTAAAGCCTCATGCGCATCCTCCACAATTTTTTGGGCATCGTTTATGTCTTGCCCGTCCGGCATCTCACGAACGAGATAAAGCAAGTATTCAATGTTCCCTTCCGGTCCTTTTACAGGTGAAAAGGATAATCCCTTTACATTAAATCCGAGCGTTTTAGCGCAAGCGACCACCTTTTCAATCACGGAAAGATGGACGCGCTGGTCGCTGACAACGCCTTTTTTGCCGACCTGATCGCGCTGTGCCTCAAACTGCGGCTTAATCAAGCAGACGACTGCCCCGCCGGGCCTTAGCAGCGCATACGCCGCCGGCAGCACGAGTGCCAGCGAAATAAACGAGACGTCGATGCTGATAAAATCAATCGGTTCGCCGACATCGGCCGGGATCAGGTGGCGAACGTTGGTGCGCTCGCGACTGACGACCCGCGCGTCCTGCCGCAGGCTCCAGGCCAGTTGGCCGTAGCCCACATCAAAGGCATAGACCCTTTGCGCGCCGTTTTGCAGCATGCAGTCGGTAAAACCGCCGGTGGAGGCGCCAAAGTCACAGCAGATGGCGTCTTCAAGGTTCAGCGGAAATACCGCCAGCGCCTTCTCGAGCTTTAACCCGCCGCGGCTGACATACCGCAGCGCGCCGCCCCTGACCTCGACCGGGGTATCCTCTTTATAGTCTTCCCCGGGCTTATCCGCTTTTTGTCCAGCGGCATACACCCTGCCCGCCATAATTAGCGCCTGCGCCTGCGCCGTGTCGGGTGCTAAGCCGCGTTCGACCATCAGCGCATCGAGCCGTTTTTTCATGTTAACACGCACCTGTCATTCTTCCATTTGCCGTAGCAGCGAAACCAGCCCGTCGGTATCAAGCCGCAGTGTGTGCAGCGCGCGCTCGATCGTGCTTTGCGGTACAAAGCCGTCGATCGCGTGCAGCGCGGTTTTGCCCCGATAACCGTTAAGCGAGAGCGCGGCGATAAACTGCATGCCTGCG
>DALYYK010000276.1:0-4360 GCA_031983305.1 Candidatus Fimivivens sp.
ATACCCTATTATGTTTTACGGTGATTAATCCAATATTCTGCCGTCGGTTGAAATTGTGACGACCTGCCACGGGATGAACTTGCCGCTGGCCTGCAGCGCTCGCTTGACCGCATTCTCAATACCGCCGCAGCAGGGAACCTCCATGCGGGTGACGGTGACGCTTTTAATGTCGTTGGTGCGGATGATTTCGGTCAGCTTGTCGGCGTAGTCGCCCTCGTCGAGCTTGGGGCAGCCGATCAGCGTCACGCGATTGCGCATAAAGCGGCTGTGAAAATCGCCGTAGGCGTAGGCGGTGCAGTCGGCGGCGATGAGCAGGTTCGCGCCGTTAAAAAACGGGGCGTTGACGGCGGCCAGCTTAATTTGAACCGGCCACTGGCGCAGTTGCGAAAAAACCTCTCCGACAGGCGCGGCTGGCGCGGGCTCTCGCGTGAAGGCCTGCGCTCTCGAACCGGGGCAGCCCGCAAAACCGCCGCTCATCGCTTTTTTAGCGGCCTGATTGGCCTTGACGGCCGCGTCGTCATAGGCGGCAGCCTCGCGCTCCTCAAAGCTGATGGCGCCGGTTGGGCAGACGGGCAGACAATTGCCAAGCCCGTCGCAATAGTGGTCGTGCAAAAGCTTGGCCTTGCCGTTGATCATCGTGATGGCATCCTCGTGGCAGGCCTCGGCACAAGCGCCGCAGCCGTTGCATTTATCTTCGTCGATGCGAATAATTGTTCTGATCATATTTAAAAACTCCTTTTAAAGCATGGGCATTAATCATTGACTTTGTGCCTTTATCATAATATAATGAGCGCAACAAGTATGTTGTATAAACAACGAAACGAGGCTTTATGAAAAATTATTTGCCGCAGATCAAAAAATCTCGGCTGTTCGCAGGCATTGATATGCAGGAGCTTGAAGCGCTCTTGAACTGCCTTTCGGCCACGGTGCGCCACTTTAAAAAGGGCGACACAATTATTCACAGCGGCGACAGCGTTTCGTCGCTGGGGCTGGTGCTCTCAGGCGGCGTGCATATTCAGCGTGAGGATTTCTGGGGCAACCGCACCATCCTCTCAGAAATACCCGAGAGCGGCCTGTTCGGCGAAAGCTACGCCTGTGTGCCCGCGCAGCCGATACCGGTTAACGCCGTGGCCACGCAGAACAGCGCGATTATGTTTCTCGACGTGCGGCGCATCATCACCTCCTGCCCGTCGGCCTGCGTGTTTCACGCGCGGCTGATTCAAAACCTGATTATGGTGCTGGCCTTTAAAAACGTGATGCTGACCGGCAAGATCGAGCATATCTCGCAGCGTAGCACGCGCGAAAAGCTGCTCTCTTACCTCTCGGAGCAGGCGCTGGCGGCGGGCGGCCCGTCGTTTGACATCCCGTTCAACCGTCAGCAGCTGGCCGATTATCTGTGCGTTGACCGCAGCGCCATGTCCAGCGCGTTGGGTCAGCTTCGGGACGAAGGAGTGCTGACCTTCGACCGTTCACATTTTAAGCTGCTCTGAAAACCGACCGAATAAAAACCGCGCGGCCTTCCCACCTGAGTGAAGGCTGCGCGGTTTTTATCGCGTTTTGGGTTCTATAAGGCGCTGGTTGAAACGCCGACGGCGCGTCCGGCACAAAACCGCCCGCCAAGACAGCGCCGGTTATTCATAACGTGATCATCGGTACGAGGGTTTTGCGCACACGGCGCGGTGTTTTACCACCCATGGCAGCCCGCAGCAGGACGGCCTCGTCGGCGCGTCCGCTTCGGCCCGCCACATTGATCACCGAAAGCCCGTTTTGCTCGGCGTAATGAACGGTTTGGGCCGTGCCACTTGGGCTGCGCAGCAGCGCGCAGATACAAAAGGCCGAGTGCTCGACAAGATAACGGTTGCGTTGCCTGATGCAGTCGTAAGCGTACAGCTCCGAGAGGCAGTGCACGCTGTCGGCGCTCTCGAGCAGCTGCCGGTACTGGCTTTGAATGCTTTGGGGCCACAGCCGGTCCTGATCGGGGTAGGGCAGCGCCAGCTCAAGGCGGATGGCATAGCCCTGCTTCTTTTTAGAGGCGATCAGCGCCGCAGCCGTTTGGTCAAAGCCCAGCGCGCCGCCGGACAAAAACGTTGTAACACCCGATTGAATCAACTGTTCAATCTCGCTGTTCAGGCAGGTGACCACGCGACCAAGCTGATTCACCGGCAGCTTTCGGTGGCCCGTAAAGCAGCAGGTTCTCTCTTTCATGAATAAACCTCCTTGATGTGGGATATATCCAACAATAGCATATTTCCTCTTGTGGGACAAGTCCCACAAGAGCGCTGAATACCGTTGTTAAAATAAAGTCGGATATATCGTACAAAAGGGAGGGGATTTTGTGACTCTAAAAAACGCCATCGCGTGCCGAATATCGTTTTTATGCGCTCAAAACAGGCTCAACCCCAGCAGTCTTTCCTATCTCTGCGGCATAGACCGGTCAACCATTTACAGCATTCTGGGTGAAAAAAGCAAGAGCCCCGAGGTGGCCACCATTAAAAAAATCTGCGACGGGCTGGACATGACACTGGGGGAATTTTTCAGCAGCCCTGAATTTGATCACCTCGAGCAGGAAATCAAGTAAGCAAAGTAGCCGGGATGTTATGTAACATCCCGGCTTCGTTGTCGCCTGACAGCGATTGTGCTGCCAATTATATGATGTATGAATCAAAGCGTCCGATCGTTTAGCGAGGGTGCTTGCGGCAATAAAGGGCCAGCGCAATCAGTGATACGACCGCCTCCGCCACCGGCAGTGCGCACCAGACGCCGGTCATGCCCCAGAGGGTCGACAGCAGAAACACCGTCGGAAGCACAATGATAAACCCACGCAGCAGCGAGATAAAATATGCGGGGCGGGCATATTCTGTCGCGGCAAAATAGGCCGACACAATGATATTAAAGCCCGCAAAAACGCAGGATGTAAAATAAATTTTAAGGCCCGCCGTCGCAATGCCCTGCATCTGCGGGTCGCGCGCGCTGTTAAAGGCGGCTGCAATCGGCTCGGCGCCAAAGAAAACGAGCGCGTAGACGCACGCCGACAGCGCCGCCACCGCCGTCAGCGCATAACGCAGCGTCAGGCCGAGCGCCTTTCGGTCGCCGGTACCGTACAGGCGGCTGAGGATCGGTTGAATGCCCTGTGCCACCCCTGTGAAGATTGAAATGACCACGATCGAAATGTTCGCGATAACCCCGTAGGCCGCCACGCCGATGTTGCCGCTCAAACGCATCGCGAGGAAGTTAAACGCGATCATCACAACGCCCGAGGCGAGCTCTGAGATGCAATAGGGCGCGCCGCAGGACAGAATATTTCTGACCAGCTGGGGATGCAGGCGCGACTGCTCGGGGCGAAAGCCGTTCTTGCCCTGAATAAAAAAGCGCGACAGCGTCAAAAGGCTGATGACCGGCGCGCAGCCGGTCGCGAGTACCGCGCCGAAGATGCCCATTCCCAGCGGGAAAATGAAAATATAGTCCAGCACAATGTTCGAGAGGCTACCCGCCACCATCGCAAGCATAGCGAGCTGTGGCGCGCCGTCGTTGCGCACAAAGCACATGACGACGTTGTTGGCGATAAACATCGGCGAGAAGAGCAGCAATATTCTGAGATAGGTCTGGCACATCTCAAAAACGGCGCGGTCGGCTCCGAGTGCCGCCGTGATGGTCCCCGACAAAAACACACCGGCGGCAAAGAGCAGAGCGGCGCAAAACAGCGCGATCCGTACCGCGTTATTAAAGGCGCGGTTGGCCTTGGCGTGGTTATTCTGGCTTTTTAAAATCGCGTACTGGGTTGCGCCGCCCATGCCGAGCATCAGCCCGACACCTTGAATCAGGCTGAAAACCGGTATCGCGAGATTCAGCGCCGCCAGGCCGTTGGCCCCCATGCCCTGCGCGACAAAAAAGGTGTCGGCGAGAATATAGCAGGACAGCCCGACCATGCCGAGCACATTAAGCGACGTGTATTTTGCAAATTCCCTGAGGTGCGTGATGTTTTTCATGCCAAAACCTCCATACAAACATAAAAGCGCCAGCCCCTCCTATCTTTCGCGGCCTGGCGACAGGAGGTCTGGCACTTAAAATTCTCTACCCGGCGGTAAAGAAAAGTCCGTTATAATTTATGACAATTCATGCGTTGATTTGTGGTTATTGTAGCACATGGCGTGCGCACTGTCAATTCTTTGGAGGCTGTGCGCAGTTTTACGCCGTACAGCGCAAAATAGGTGTTAAATTTTTTAATAACTTTTATTTCCCCTATTTTTGTGGTAAATTAAAGGTATTATTCCGGCGAAATAAGCCGTTTGGCGGCGGATGAACGCCGATGCGACCCCTATGGCTAAGCAACTTAAGGATTGGACGATCTTGGCGGTCTATG
>DALYYK010000277.1:0-4358 GCA_031983305.1 Candidatus Fimivivens sp.
CAGCAGATTGCGCAGTATGACATGCTGATGCTCCAGCTCGAGATTCCGATGGCCATCGTCGAGCTGGCCGCGGAAATCGCGCATCGACACGGTGTGCCGGTCATGCTCAACTCCGCGCCCTCGGCGCCGCTTTCCGACGCGCTGCTGTCGCATCTGACCTACATCTCGCCCAACGAGTACGTGGCGGCCGATCTCACCGGCATTACGATCCGGGATCAAAACGGCGCGCTCAACGAGGCACATCTCAAGGCCGCCGTGGCCGCGCTGCATCATAAGGGCGTCAAAAAGGTCATTATCACGCTGGGCGACAACGGCGCGGTCGTGTCCGACGCCGCCACCGGCGCCTTTGTGTTTAAGCCCTGCGTCCCTGACGTGGCCGTCGCCGACCCGACGGCGGCGGGCGACTCGTTTGTTGGCGCGTTCTGCGCCGGTGTCTGCGCGGGGCTTACCGACGAGCAGGCGCTGCTGTTTGCCAATAACACGGCGGCCATCACCGTCTCGCGCATGGGGGCGATGCCCTCGTTGCCCGTGCTCGACGAGGTACTGACCGCGATGCAGGCCCGCCATTTTGACAATTTCCCGCTCGATCTGCTCAATGTACTGAAAGGGGCTGACTGATATGTCCGAGGCTGCGGCCAAGGCGCTGGCGGTGTTCCAAGACAGCGCTAAAGCGGAATTCAATCAATTTTTAGAGACGGTTACCGCCCAATCGCTCGGCGGTGCGGTCCGGCTGATTCAGGACTGTGAAAAACAGGGCGGCAGAATCCATATTACCGGCATCGGTAAGCCCGGGCATGTCGCGGCTTATATGGCCTCGCTGCTCTCCTCAACCGGAACGCCCACTTATTTTCTGCACGGCACCGAGGCGGTGCACGGCTCCTGCGGGCAGCTCGTAGAGGGCGACGTCGTCATCTGCATCTCGAACAGCGGCCAGACCGTCGAGCTTCAAGCCACGGTCAACGCGATTCACAATAACGGCTGCAAGGTGATCGGCGTCACCGGAAAGCTTGACTCCTGGCTGGCACAGCATAGCGAGGCCGTGCTGTTCGCGGGTGTGAGCGCCGAGGGCGGCCCCCTCAACCGCGCCCCGCGCAACTCAATTCTGGCCGAGACCTATGTGTTGCAGGCGCTTTCGGTCATGCTGCAAGCCGACCGCGCTATCACGCCTGAGCAGTATGTGCGTCGGCACCCGGGCGGCGCGCTCGGCCAGCTGCGTGAAAATGAAAAGTAGGGGGCGAAAAACATGCGCAAACAAGGCTGTATCAACCCCGAAATTATGAGGACGTTGGCGCTATGCGGGCATGGCGACAAAATTTTGATTGCCGACGGCAATTATCCGCTCGATGCCAAATCCGGCATGGCGGAGAAGGTCTATCTCGGCGTTTCGGCCGGAATTCCGACCGTGACGGCGGTGCTCGACGCGCTGCTGTGTGAGATCAATATCGAAAAGGCTGAGGTTATGCTACCCGAGGACGGCGGCACGCCGGACATTTTCGATGAATTCTCCGACCGTCTCGGCGGCGTTGCGCTCGACGGACTGGGCCGCTATGAATTCTATAGCGCCTGCGGCGAGGATTGTGTACGTCTCGCGATTTCTACCGGCGAAAAACGTATTTACGCGAATCTGTTGATCACTGTGGGGGTGGCATAATGGTTTATGATTATTTAACAAACGCTGAAAAATATGAAGGTCTTGGCGCCGGTATCGCCGCCGGTTTTGCCGCGCTGACAGACCGCGACCTGACCGCGCTTGAACCCGGCGACTACCCCATTTTTGGCGAGGATATCATCCTTAAAATTCAGAGCTACAACTCCAAGCCGATTGAACAGGCGCGGATGGAAGCGCATCGCCGTTATATCGACATCCAGTGTATCGTTTCGGGCGAGGAAAAGATCGCCGTCCTCCCACTGGATAAAGTCGGCAAGGAGCTCGAGGCGCGGCCCGAGAGCGATATCTGGTTCTATGAGGGCATGTCCGACGCGCTGACCCTCAAGCCCGGGCAATTTATGCTGCTCTTCCCCGGTGAGGCGCACGCCCCCAATATTATGGTCGAGGGTATAATCCCGGTGAAAAAGGCACTCGTCAAGATTGCGCTCGACTACGAACCGTAAAATTATCGCTATCTTTCTTTTTCATTTTTCCTTTTTATCGCGTCAAGGTCCCCTGCATATGCAGGGGACCTTGACGCGATATTTCGGCCATTTTTTCTTCGGCAGGCTTGTTCTCGGGCGGCAAATACCCTGACGCAGCAGCGCTATCATCAAACTCTGCCAAAAACCTCACCGGATATTTTCCGATGAGGTTTTACTGTTTGTGTTTTAAAATGAGCTTTTATTTCGATTATCATCGTGTAAAGTATATCTACTTCACGCATAATTTATTGCACCGTTTTCAGCGGTTAACCATCAGCTTTTTGAACGCGGCCTGAAGCTGCTCGATGGTCATGACATACATGTCAAATTCGTCCGAGATCATATCGTACGAAGCGCGATACCACGAGCCTTGACGGTAGCGCATCTCGTCAGGCGTAATCCACACGATATGCTTAAATTTACGCTTGATGTCATGCAGCCAATCCATGCCGCTTTTACCGTAGTACCGATCAGTCAGCTCATAGGGCGACATTTCGGCGTCGCCGAAAATGATGGTCTTATAGTTGCCGGTCAGCTCGGCCAGCACCCGCTCGGTCTCGATTTTGTGATGATAACGCATCTCGGGCGAGGTGTAAAGGTATTTACTGATACAGTTATGGAAGTAATAGATGCGCAGATCTTTAAAATGGTTCGACTGATGCACCGCCGAAAACAGCTCGGCGCAGAGCTTTCGGTGCTCGTCCATCGAGCCACCCGAGTCCATCAACAGCAGCAGGCGCACCTCGTTCTTGCGCGGGCGTTTATAGACGATTTTAAGCTTGCCCGCGTTGTCACACGTGCTCTGTATCGTTTCGTCGAGATCCAATTCGTCGCGCGGGGCGTCATCAAGGTTTGAAAATTGCCGCAGCTTACGAAACGCCAATTGCAGCTGCCGCGGGGTAATGACGGTATCCTGCCTAAAGTCGGCAAATTCCCGCTCGCCCATCACCTCAAAGGCGCGGCGATGCACCGATTGCCCGCCCACGCGGATACCGGTGGGGCTGTTGCCGTTGTTGCCGAACATCGACATGCCGCCGGTGCCGATCCAATAGCTGCCGCCGTTGTGCTCCTCCTTCTGCTCGAGCAGGCGCTCGGCAAACATGCGGCGTACCTCGTCGAGCTCTCGGCGCAGATTATCGCGCGCCGTATCGGGGTCGTAGTTATTCGGCGTCACCATCGGCTTATTGAGCGAGTTTAAAAGCTCGGTCGGCAATGGGTCTTTGCTTTGCTCGATGACATTCTGAAAAAACTCTAAAAATGCCTTGTGGTAGTCAAAATAATCGGCCTCGCTCTTAATGACCACCGAGCGGCAGAGAAAGTAGAACTCCGACAGGCCGGAGCTGCCTAGCCCCTTATCGAGCGCCTGCATCAGCGTCATCCACTCGTTTAATGAAATATCCAGCCCTTTTGCGCGCAGCAGGGCAAAAAAAGCCGTAAACATCAGTACATCCCCCGCTTATCGGCGGATGCGGCGGGCGCGCTCCACCGTGTCCAGATCCTCATTCTTTTTGAGCAGCACACCGGCGAACGGCAGATCCTGTTCGATGCGCTCGGGCGAAATGCCGCTGAGGGTCAGCGCGCGGATCCAGTCCACAAGCTCGGAGGTTGCCGGCTTCTTTTGCAGGGCGGGCAGCTGGCGGATGCGGTAAAACGCGGCCAGCGCGGCGTTGAGCACGTTCTGCTCGAGATTCGGGAAATGCACGCGGACAATCTCCTCCATCAGCTCCTGGCTCGGGAACTCGATGTAATGGAAGACGCAGCGGCGCAAAAAGGCGTCGGGCAGCTCCTTTTCGGCATTGGAGGTGATGATGACCACCGGGCGTTTCTTGGCCGTGATGGTCTCGCCCGTCTCGGGGATGTGAAACTCCATGCGGTCCAGCTCCCAAAGCAGGTCGTTGGGGAACTCGATATCCGCTTTGTCGATCTCGTCGATCAGCAGGATGATATCCTCCTGTTCCTCGGCGGAGAAGGCCTCTCCGAGCTTGCCGAGCTTGACATAGCGCTTGATATCCGAGACATCCGCGCCGCCAAACTGGCTGTCGTACAGGCGCTGCACAACGTCGTAAACGTAGAGCCCGTCCTGCGCCTTGGTGGTGGATTTGATATTCCAGATGATCAAGCGGCGGTTCAACGCATTGGACACCGCCTGCGCCAGCATGGTTTTGCCGGTACCCGGCTCACCCTTGATCAACAAGGGCTTCTCAAGCGCCATGGCAATATTGACG
>DALYYK010000278.1:0-4303 GCA_031983305.1 Candidatus Fimivivens sp.
CGAAGATAAAATCGCGTGCGACCAAATCAAAGCTTGCGTCCACCCGCAGCTTGGTATCGAGCATTTTTGTTGTTTCAAGATATTGCTTCTTTTCCGGTGTCAGCTCCGCTTGCTTTGCCATAAATGCCTCCGATCAATCGCGTGTTAATAGAAGATTCATGCTGTATTATGCGCGGTTTAAGGCAAGATATGTCTGACCGACGCGTTTGCCCCGGACAAGGTTTATGTTGTATTATTTTTTTGATGCTGGTAGAATATCACCATGAATATCTTGAATGCGGGAGGACGGCATGGCGATTAATAAATATATGCGCGCGGCGCTAAAGACGCTCTCTTACACCGAGCCCAGCATGCTCGAAAGTTATGAGATAATGCGCCGGTTAAATGCCATCAAAGGCTATGGGCGGTCGATCAAGACCTGCTGCCAGTGGGACCATCTGGTGCAAAACGGCGACTACGACGTGCCTGTGCGTATTTTTGCGCCCGATCCCGGTCCGTTGGACCGCCCGGTGCTGCTGTTTTTTCACGGCGGGGGCTGGGTGACCGGCAGCGTCGACGACTATAACGGGCTGTGCGCGTGGCTCGCGAAGGCCACGGGGCAGATTGTCGCCTCGGTAGATTATCGCTTGGCGCCCGAGTATAAATTTCCAGTGGGGTTAAGCGATTGCTATGCGGTGGCGCAATCGCTTTTTAAAACGCCGAACATTTTGCGCGTCGCACCTGAGCAAATTACGCTGATCGGCGACAGCGCGGGCGGCAATCTGGCTGCTGCCGTCTCGCTGATGGCAAGGGATAACGGCGCGTTTTATCCCCGGCGGCAGATTCTGATTTACCCGGCGACGCAGACCGACCATTCGGAGCAGTCGCCCTTTGCTTCGGTGCGGGCCTACGGCGCCGACTATCTGCTGACCGCCAAACGGGTCGCCGAATACATGCAGCTTTATAGCGCCGCGCCTGAGGATCTGAAAAACCCCTATTTGGCCCCGCTGCTAGCCAAGGATTTGAGCCTCCAGCCCGATACATTGGTGATCACCGCCGAATATGACCTACTGCGCGACGAGGGCGAGGCCTATGCCAAGGCGCTGGCGGCGGCGGGCAATCGTGTCAGAACCCACCGTATCCCCGACGCGCTGCACGGCTTTTTTATGCTACCGCCGAGATTCAGGCATGTGCGGATGTGTATGAACTACATCAACGACTTTATATCGGAAAAGGAGCTGCCGCCCTGTGAGTAAACGTTCTGGTTCCGAATGGCGCAGGCTGGACAACGCCGCAAAGATATTCCCGAGTGCAACCTCCAAGGCCGATACTAAGGTATTCCGGTTTTCAGCCGAATTGACCGAGTCGGTGGATCAGTACTATCTTCAGGACGCGCTGGATCGCACGCTTGAAGATTTTCCGACCTTTCGCTGTGTTTTAAAGCGCGGCCTGTTCTGGTATTATCTTGAGGAGGCCAAGACCAGCTTTCTGGTGCGGGAGGAAGATACGCCCCCGTGCAGCACCATGTATCATGACTCGCGTTCGCCGCTTTTTAGCGCCACATTTTATCTTAATCGCATCAATCTCGAGGTTTATCATGTACTCACCGACGGAGCGGGTGCGCTCCAGTTTTTAAAGGCGCTAACCTACAACTATTTGCTTCTGGCCCATCCTGAACTGGCCGGGCGCTGTTCCGCGTTGGATTTTGACGCCTCGGTCGCACAGCGTATGGACGACAGCTTCGCCAAATATTACACCGGCAAAAGCAACATCACCGCAGCGCTTGCCAAAAGCCGGGTGCCGGTCTATGTGCTCAAGGGGGCTAAAACCGCCGAGTGGCGCTTAAAGGTGATTGAGGGTGTTGTCCCGGCCGACAGTGTCGTTGCCTGCGCCAAGCGCATGGGCGTGACGGTGACGGCCTTTCTCTCGGCGGCGCTGATCTGCGCGATCAAAGAGGAGATGAGTGAGCGGGATAAGAGCAAAAGCGTCGTCGTGTCGATTCCGATCAACCTGCACAAATATTTTCCGTCTAAAACGGTGCGGAACTTTTTCAGCGTCGTGAATATCGGCTATTGCTTTGAAGGCGTCTCTGACGCGCTGCCCGATGTCGCCGCCTCGATGCGTGACCGCCTCACTGAAACACTGAGCGGGGAATATCTGCAAAAGCGCCTTGATATGCTGGCGGAGTTAGAGCACTGGATGGTGGCGCGTATCGTCCCGCTGTTCATTAAAAACATTGTATTGAAGCGGTTTTATAAGCGCTCTGAAACAGAGTATACCACAACGCTGTCAAACGTCGGTACTGTGGTCATGCCTGAGGAGCTGCGGCCCTTTATCCATCGTATAGACGTTTTTAACAGCACCAAGGATATGCAGGTCTGTCTTTGCACCTATGAGAATGTTTTAAGTATCAGCTTTACGTCGCGCTTTTTAAGCAACGATATTCAGCGGCGGTTTTTCCGCACGCTCAGCGGGATGAATATTCCGGTGGAAATAGTCGCAAACCGCTTTGAGGGGATGGGGGAGAGCGTATGAAAACCTGTATGCGCTGCCGTGTGACGGTGACGGGCGGTTTTGGCAAATGCCCGTTGTGCCAGCACATGCTGACCGACGATGGAGAACCGCAGCCCGATATTTTTCCGGTTATTGAAACGGTTGCCTATACCCATGGCCTGTTTTTTAGGATTTTAATGTTCGGGTTGATTGCTGTTTCGATCATTTCGATCATGCTTGATTTTATGATTCCCGAGCAGAACTTTTGGTCACTGCTGGTCACGCTGGGGGCAGCCTGTGTCTGGGTGAGTGTGGTGACGACGATCCGGCGGCGCGGGGCGTTCCATCGAAAGCTCATGGATATGGGCTTTTTAATCGGCTTGTTTTCGCTGCTGTGGGACTATCTGACCGGCTGGCATCGATGGTCGATCGACTATGTGATTCCGATCACATTTATCTGCTGCATGCTGATCGCGGCAATACTGGGTTGGCTGTTAAAGCTGCCATCAGAGCATTTTGCGGTCTATCTGCTGATTCTAAATCTGTGCGGTCTGATCCCCACGGTATTTTTGCTGGCGGGCTGGAACAAAACGCGCGTGCCGTCCTTTATCTGCGTCACCGTCAGCCTGCTGCTGTTCGCGGCGCTGCTGGTGTTCCAGTGGTCGATGGTCAAAAACGAAATCCGCCGCAGGTTGCATTTGTAAAAAGATACGTTATATGAGGGATGTTTTAGCGCTTTTATAAAACGAAAAGCAGTGGCCCCATGGATAAAAACATGGCGCGGCTGCTTTAGAGCTTAGTGGATGTATAGTCGCATCAAAGAGCGTACAAGCAGAAGAAGGGAGATTGGATTGGCAATGGACAACACATTGGCATGTGTGTTGCTGGCCGCAGGCCAGTCCAAACGGTTTAAGGGCGAAAGCAAGCTGACCGCACCTTTTCGCGCAAAGCTGTTGGTTGAGCGTGTTTTTGATGTGCTGCCGCGGGCGTTGTTTTCACAATGTGTTGTGGTGACGGCTAATACCGCCGTACAGAGCATGGCAGCGGAAAAGGGCCTTGAAACGGTGTATTTACAGGTGGATGTTCCCGACATTTCGATTTCGATTCGAGCGGGGCTTGAAAGCGTGCGCCCTGATTGCGCGGGCTGCATGTTTTTAGTCTGCGATCAGCCGCTTTTGCGCCGGGAAAGCATCCGGCTGATGACGGCGCTTTTTCCTAAAAATACCGAGAGTATTATTGCGCTTGGCTACGGTGAGACGCGCGGGAATCCGGTGCTCTTTCCAAGAAGCCTTTTTGAGGCGTTAATGGCACTCCCACCCGGGAAAGGCGGCAATTATGTCATCGGCCAAAACCGAGATCGCCTCCTGACAATTCAGGCCTCTTGCGAAGAAGAGCTTTGGGATGTTGACACGGTGGAGGATCTCGAACGTATGAGCGATCTTGCCTTTACAAAGGGTCTTTAAAATGCTGTTTAAAAAGCGCGCTTGTCACTTTTGGCGTATCCGCCTCAAATGCGCGGTAACGACCAATCCAGTTCTTGGCTAAGGGAGATAGCGCCGAGCTATATGCATTCCGATGCAGAATCGCGGATATTCTGGAGGATAGTAATATGCCTTAATTATTCTAAATGTGCCAAACGCCCCCGACAAAAATCGGGGGCGTTTTTTGGGTTAAACTTAACTAGCTGTCGATAAAATGCCGCATCGCTTCTAAAATAGATCGTGACCTTTATTTTTTTTAAAGCGGTTCAGTTCTAATTATTGGTCACGATATTAAGCAATGTTCCGTCTGCGATAATGCCATAGGCAGCCTGTATCATCTCGGTAATGCT
>DALYYK010000279.1:0-4299 GCA_031983305.1 Candidatus Fimivivens sp.
GGCAAAGCCTTAATCGGGTTCTGACGGCGCCGATGCGGGAAAAGGTCAAAATTTTTCATCTGCGCGGCGCAATAGATTATCGAAAACTTGGTGCCGCCGATAAAGCGATGATGGCGCTGCTTCATAAAATGACGCTGAAAAAGGATTATGATTCCCTGCGTAATGAAGATAAAGAAATGCTCGCCACGTATGGTCAAGTGGTGGATTTTACAGATAAGGCAGCGCTATTGCCGCTTGTTGATTACATACGGGGACTGGGTGTATAGTATACGCTGTGGTAAGCGCAACAGACGGGCGGCATGGCGGCCTCTCATTGCGCGAGATAAAATATCCGGCTGCATGGCAGCGGCATTAAGGGGATATCAATGACGATTGAGCAAGCACTAAAAAAATATTTTGGCTACGACAGCTTTCGCGGCGGGCAGCAGACGCTGATCGCGGACATTCTGGCGGGGCGCGATGTTCTGGGCATCATGCCGACCGGCGCGGGCAAATCGATCTGCTTTCAGCTGCCCGCCCTGCTGCAAGAGGGCGTTACGCTTGTGGTGTCGCCGCTGATCTCGCTGATGAAGGATCAGGTCGGCGCGCTGATACAGTCCGGCGTCGCCGCCGCGTACATCAATTCGACGCTTTCGCCGCGCCAGATGGAAACGGCGCTCTATAACGCCCAGTGCGGCAAATATAAGTTGATTTATGTCGCGCCCGAGCGGCTGCTCGCGCCCGATTTTCTCGCCTTTGCCCAAAGCGCGCCCGTCGCGATGCTGACGGTCGATGAGGCGCATTGCATCTCGCAGTGGGGGCAGGACTTTCGTCCGAGCTATGCGCAGATTCCGCAGTTTATCGCGCAGCTAAAGACAAGGCCGGTTGTCTCGGCGTTTACCGCCACCGCCACCGCGCGCGTCCGGGAGGATATTGTCGCGTTGCTTTCTTTGCAGGACCCCACCGTGCTCGTGACCAGCTTTGACCGGCAGAACCTTTATTTTGAGGTGCAGACCCCCAAAAATAAAATGCGGGCGCTGGCCGATTTTTTAAGCACGCGCAAGGGTCAAAACGGCATTGTCTACTGCGCCACCCGAAAAACGGTGGAGGAGGTCTGCGAAGCGCTCAACAGTCAGGGCTTTGTGGCAGCCCGGTACCACGCCGGTCTGCCCGACGAGGAACGCCACGCCAATCAGGACGACTTTTTGTTTGACCGGGTGCAGATCATGGTCGCGACCAACGCTTTTGGCATGGGCATCGATAAATCAAACGTCGCTTTTGTCGTGCATTACAATATGCCCAAGGATATTGAAAGCTATTATCAAGAGGCGGGGAGAGCCGGGCGCGACGGCAGCGCGGCGGCCTGTCTTTTGCTCTACAGCGGTCAGGATGTCCGAACCCATCAGTGGCTGATTGAGCACGCCAGAGACACCGCGTATCCCGACCCCGAAACCGAGCAGGTACTTAAAGAGCAGGAATATCGCCGCCTGCGCGAGATGACCTTTTATGCCACGACCAACGACTGCCTGCGCGCCTTTATTCTGCGCTATTTCGGCGAGGTTCCGCCGGGTTATTGCGGCCGTTGCGGCAATTGCGATACCAAGTTTGAGACGGTGGATGTGACGCTCGACGCGCAAAAGATCCTTTCCTGCGTGGCGCGCATGAAAGAGCGCTTTGGTGCGGCGCTGGTCATCGATGTGCTGCGCGGCAGCAAAAACGAACGCGTGCGCGAGCTGGGGCTCGACGGGCTGTCGACTTATGGCATCAGCGAAAAAAGCGCCCATACCCTACGCGCCATCATCGAATTTTTAGTCCAGAACGGCTATCTTGAAAAGAGTGACGGGCAGTATGCCGTCCTGCGCCTTGCGCCGAACGCCAAAGAGGTGTTAAGCGGCGCTAAAACGCTGCAAATGAAGCTTGCCAAAGAAAAAACACCGGCCGCCGACCGCGCTTCGGACGCGGTCGCGCGCGGCAAAAACACGGTGCCCAAGGAGCGGGCCGCGCTTTACAGCCAGCTCAAGGCGCTGCGTTATGAGATCGCGGCCCAGCAGGGCATACCGGCCTTTGTGGTCTTCTCCGACAGCAGCCTCATCGATATGTGCAACCGGCTGCCACGCACATCCGCGCAGTTTTTAGATGTATCCGGCGTGGGAGAAACCAAGCTACAACGTTATGGCACGCCATTTTTGTGGCTGCTCGACGACTTTTGCATCCAGAACGCCTTAGAAGAGGACCCAAAGGAGCAGGATGGCCCCGATTCAAAACACAAAAGACATAGAAAAACTGTTGAAGTCATTTTGCCGGATGAGGGCGTTTTAAAAGAGATTGAAGTTTTTGCCGAGCCGGTCACGGTCAGCGTGCTGTCCAGCGCGATCAACGCGGTATTATCACAGCATGGGTGCTCAAAGCTCTCGTCGGTCAAGGTCGCGGGCTGGCTGGTGTCGGAGGGGTATCTGCATCTTGTCGGGCAAGACGACGGCCAAAGAAAAGTACCGACACCAAAGGGTCAGGCGCTTGGCATTTTTCAAGAAGCGCGCACCGGCGCCCGCGGCCAATACTGGGTCAACCTCTATCCCCGGTGCGCGCAGCAGCTGATCATTGCGCAGGTCCGCGCTATTTTAAGCGGCAATAATGCACCGTGAGCGGCAACGTATGGTGTCATTGATGCCGCGCACAGGGCCGGATGCCGGTGCCGAAAGCGCTGCGGTGTATTTTCTAGGCCATAGACGGAGGATATAAGGATGGAGCATAAGCCAAAAAAACAAGTGTGGGCTTGGGTTGTGGTTTTGGCCGTTTATTCATTGATTGTTGTCCTGTTTCCGCTGGTGTTTTCGCAGAACATCACCTCGGACTTTCAGCGGCATATGGCGCAGCAAAGGCAGAACTCGGTCAGCAGAATGGTGCACCTGGCCTACAACGCCGTCGAGCCGGTCGTCGATCGGATTAAAAGAGGCGAAATCAGTCGCGAGGAGGCCCGACGGCAGATCAGCAGCATTGTCAGAGAGATGACGTACGACGATGAATTTGGCCCTAATTATATTTTTATGAGCACCTACGACGGCACCATGCTGGTGCAGCCCTATGAGCCGGAAAAGGAGGGCACCGATCAATGGCTGCTTCAAGACGCAAGCGGTCGATATATTATTCAGGAGCTCGTCAACGCGGCCAAAGCAAAGCCTGAGGGCTCGTTTGTCATCTATGATTATTACCTGCCGGATCGGTCGGCCATCGAAGAAAAGCTCTCGTTTGTCATGGGCATCCCCGAAATTGAGGCATACATCGGCACCGGTATGTATGCCGAGAGCACCTATAGAATGCTCGAAGCCATCCTCGAAAAACAGCGTGCCGGTTATCTGACCATGGCCGCTTTTATTCTGGCCTCTTTGTTGTTCTATGTGTGGGTACTGCTCAACAGCAATCGGCGTCTTCAGACTGAAATTCAGGAGAGAACCTACGCCGAGAACAATCTGTGGACCGTTTTTAACACCATTCACGACGCCATCATCATTCACGACGAGAACGGACGGCTGCTGCACACAAACAAGCAGGCGGGCGTCCTGTACGGGCTTAGCTGTGAGGCTATGCTGTCTTACAGCATAGCGGATTTGTCGGCCGATCCGACCGTTGCAGAGCGCTGGCCGGGAAAGGTGACCGAGCAAATTGAGGATCAGGGCTTCATCATTTTTGAGTTAAAGTCCAAGCGACCGCACGATAAAACGGTGCTGGACGTAGAGGTCGCGTTGCGAAAAACCCAGTGGTCGGGCAGGGATGCCTATGTGGCGGCCGTGCGCGATATTACCGAGCGTAAGCAGTACATAGAAAAGATTCGCCATCTCGCTTATTTTGACAGCCTGACCGGCCTTCCGAACAGAACTTATATCCTGCGCCAGATGGAGAAGAGCTTGGCGCAGTGCGCCGACGGCGCCGTCTCAGGGGGCGTTTTGTTCATCGACGTGGATAATTTTAAGGTCATTAACGATACCCATGGACACTCGATCGGCGACCGCATGCTCGTTGAGATTGCCGCTCGGCTGGGCACCCTGTCCGCGCCGCACCTGACGCTCTCACGGCTGGGCGGAGACGAATTTCTCGTACTCGCGGCCAACACCGCCGAAGAGGCGCGGCTTCTGGCGCTGGGTGGGCAAATCCTCGCGCTGTTTAAAAATGCAATCAATATTGACGGCCTGAGCTTTTGTATCACCTGTAGCATCGGGGTGGCGACGTACCCCAGAGACGGCACAACGGTCGAAGAGCTGCTCAAGCACGCCGACCTCGCGATGTATAAGGCCAAAACGACGGGCAGGGACCAATATGTGCTAT
>DALYYK010000280.1:0-4291 GCA_031983305.1 Candidatus Fimivivens sp.
TCCTCACGGTTGACATATTCAAACGCGCCCAGCGCGTTTTTGACAAACTGCTGGTTGATCATCGTGTAGGCGCCGTGGATATCGGCAAACGCCTTTTCGACATGCACAACAAAGGTGTCGTCGGTGACATCGCTGCCAAAGGTAAATGCCACAACCTTGCCGCCGACATATAAAGCCCCGCCGGTCAGCCCCAGCTCAAAATAGTGGTTAAAGGCGCTGCGCACGGCGCAAGCCTCGCGGTGCAGACTGCTGTGCTTGTCGTAGCAGCCGTTTTGCTTACACCACTCGGCGTTCATCGCCTTGGCGTCGTCGATGTTTTTCTCGCTGATCGGCTCATAGCGCCAGTCGGGGTACATCGTCATGAAGCGGTTGATGTGGTTGCGCTTGCCGTGCAGCTTTTTGCCTGCGAGCGTCGCTAAGCTCTCGCGGCTGTAGATATAATCAAAATTATCGCGTACCGGCGTAAACTTAAACCGATTGGGATAAATCTGTTCAATCTTTTCGATACCCTCGGTTGGGATGCCGTACATCTCAAACGGAATGCCGTTAGCGGTGGCGTCGGCCTCCATGGCCGCGAGCGCCCCGGCAAAGTCGCCGCGCCCGGCAGGGTACAAATAGTGCATGCGCACCGCGCCGCTGCGGGCGAGCATAAAGTCATCAAAACGCGCGATGCGTACCGTGTAAGTAGCCGACCAGTTGAAAAGGTTTGCGAAAGTATATTCGCTGCCACGCAGCCCGGCGTAGCGCATAACCTGCGTTGTCCAGTCCTTGTCGGCCATCGTGATCTCTCTGAATTCCAGCATAAAGCCTCCGTAACTTAACAATTTTCCGCCATCGGGCGGGATATCTCAGAAAACGCCCTGTCGGCGATCTCTTCAATCGGATAAGGATTGTGCGCCGCGTCGGAGCAGGGCAGGATGATCCACCCCAGCGCGTCGGCGGCAAAAAGCGCCGCCTCGCGGCAGCATGCGAGATAGGCCAGATCGCGCTCATGCAGATCCTTTTTGGCCTCGTCGCCGCCATAGCGCTGCGCCATCAAGCGCTGCGACGCCTCGGGGTGCATATCGAGATACAGCACCCTGTCGGGCTTGGGCAGCCCGAGCAGCACATATTCATAATATTCGAGCCATAGGATATAGTTCTGCCAGTCTGAACACGGCAGCTTGGCCATCTGATGGCAGAGGTTGGAGGTGGTGTAACGGTCGGCGATGATGGTTTTGCCGGCCTGATAATCGGCTTTCCACTCCCGCTCGTAGCTAATATAGCGGTCGAGTGAATAAAAGCCCGACGCCGCGTAGACGTTGACTTCATCAAGCGCGCCAACCTCGCCGCGCAAATACATTCTAACCAGCGCCGACGACTCGCTTTTATAGTCAGGGAACGAAATGGCCCGCACGGCCTGTCCGGCTTCTTGGAGCCGTTGCACCGCTTTTGCGGCCTGCGTGGCCTTGCCGCTGCCGTCTAAGCCCTCAAAAACAATCAGCTTGCCGTTCATTTTTTCGGCACCCCTTTATTATAGTCGATTAACCCCAAAACACCCAGGCTTCGTGGTCTATTTTTCGCGCTACCGCGTTGTCCTCCTCGGCAGGCGTCAGCCTGCCTTCGTCGTCCGCCTTGTATCACGAAAAATAGCCTCGAAAATACAAGGGTGTTTTTGGCGTTAGTCAACTATAGCGTTCCCGCATTTCGATCATTCTACCACAGCTCATTTTGCCCTCAGGGCAGCCGCCTGACACACAGGGCGGGCCGGAATGCGAAAAAAGTACCGGCGCGACCTGCTTGACGAGTGCCAACATCTCGTCGGCCACTTCGCGAATCTCCCACTGGGCGCGGGTGCAGCAGCGGTGGTTAAAAAAGTTATAGAGGCTGCGCGCGTTCATTGTAACGATCATGCGCGTTTCACAGGCGTTGGGCAGCACAAAGCGCGCGTCCTCAATCGCCTGCTTTTCGGCCTTTGAGACGGCCTGTTTTTCGGGCACGCCCGCCTTAAGCAGCGCCTGAAGATGCTTGCCCTTTAAGATGGCGGTAATCTCTTCGTAGCTCTGGGCGGCGGCCTCCATCGCGCGGCTGTAGGCCTCAAGCGCTTGGGGGTCGGCAGCAATTTCGGGCGGCGTCACGTAGTCAAAGGGCGACAGCCGCACATAACGCTGGCTCTGCACACTGTAGGAAGCGATGCGGTGGCGGGTGATCTGCGCCAAAAGCGCGCGGGACACCCCCTCAATCGCGAAGGTGAAGCTGACATGCTCAACCGGGCTTTCGTGCCCTAGATCCATCAGCATCTTTAAAAAGCCCTCGGTTTTTTCAGGGGTAAGGCCGTCTAAGAGCCCCTCGACCGACTGGTCGGAATAGCACAGCTTGGCGGCGGCGGCCACCACCCGCTCAGGCTCAGGTGTATGACATAGCAGTGTAACTTTAGGCAAAATAGCCCCTCCTTGCAGGCGTGTCGGACAGATTGCTTCTTAAAAATCCCCCGGTCGTACCGACGCGGAAATACCCGCTTTATACCGGGTATTTTTAACGTGTCAATTTGTTTACAGGGGCAAAGCGGCCCGCGGTTGGGGACCTTTTGCAGCAATTTGACTTATCACTTGAATTGATAACATCATCTTGCTTGCATACGGTTGAACTTAAGGATGTCAACGTATCTGAATAATAAGTTCAACCGCGATAAGAAAGGTTCCGGGCGGACATACAAAAGCACCCCCTGCCGGGGCAAAGCGCGCGGCGGGGAGTATATCCATCGGCAGCACCGTCAAATTCTTTTATATAGTACCCTCAAAAACGGGTGATGTCAATAACCGCCGCCTTACATCAGGCATAGAACGGCTTTTTTTCTGCCGGAATTTGCATGGGCGCATAGCCTAAAATGCCGATAAACAAGCGATTTTAGCGATATTTATCCGTGGGGGTGTATCTATGTCATTGCCTCAATTAAAAATAATTCTTATTTTGTCACTTGATATTTTTTTAACATTATCCTATAATAATTAAAACGGCTCATAATAGACGCACAAGGAGGTTTTGCACTATGAAAGGTTTTGGCATGTTGGATTTAAACAAGGCGGGTTGGATTGAGAAGGATCGCCCCGCCTGCGGCCCGCTCGACGCGATTGTCCGCCCGATTGTCGTCGCGCCCTGCTCGTCGGATGTGCATGTACTGCACGGCGGCTCGGGCGTGAAGAAAGATCTGATTCTCGGCCACGAGGCGGTCGGCGTCATTGAGGAGACCGGCGATCTCGTCACAAAATTCAAGCCGAGCGATACTGTTGTCGTGCCCTGCGTCACCCCGAACTGGCTGGCCCCCGGCGTGCAGGGTGAATATAACGCCCATGACGAGGGGCTGATGCAGAGCTTTAAATTTTTAGGTTCGAAGGACGGCATCTTCGCCGAATATTTCCACGTCAATCAGGCCGACGCCAACCTTGTGCTGCTGCCCGAGGGCGTCTCGCCCGAGGCCGCGGTTATGACCGTCGATATGATGTCCACCGGCCTGCACGGCGTTGAGAACGCGAATATTCACTTTGGCGACACCGTTGTCGTCATCGGCATCGGCCCGGTGGGGCTTATGGCCGTCGCGGGCGCGAAGCTGCACGGCGCGGGGCGCATTATCGCCATCGGCACCCGCCCCAACTGCGTGGCGGTCGCCAAGGACTACGGCGCGACCGACATCGTCAGCTACAAGGCGGGCGACATTGTCGCACAGGTGCTTGAGATGACCGGCGGCGGGGCCGATTCGGTCATCATCGCGGGCGGCACACAGGAGACATTCCGGCAGGCCGTCGATATGACCAAGGCAGGCGGCTATATCTCGAACGTCAATTTCTTTGATATTAAGGATGTGCTCTCAATGCCCGCTTATTCGTGGGGATTGGGCATGGCGAACAAAACCATCCGCGGCGGGTTCTGCCCCGGCGGCGCGGTGCGCATCCAAAAAATGCTTGAGATGATCAAATACGGCCGCATCGACACGACCAAGCTCATCTCGCACCGGCTGCACGGCTTTGATAAAATTCCCGACGCCTTTGAGCTGATGGATAAAAAGCCCGCCGACCTGATCAAGCCTGTTGTGTTGATCGATTAAAAGCAAATTAAACGGTGCGCACCCCCGATATTTTCGGGGGTGCGCACCGTTTTTAGCCCTAGAAAAGTTTATACCTTCCCCGCACGGCGGCGCCGCCGTGTCCCAAGAGGCCCCACAGACCCAGGTGGCGCGCATAATCACGTAAGAAGTCCGGACGCGCGCCCAACTAACGGCGCGTGGGACGCTAACCCCTTCACACGGGGCATATAA
>DALYYK010000281.1:0-4265 GCA_031983305.1 Candidatus Fimivivens sp.
CCTCGTCGGTGGTAATAGCGTCGATGCCGCAGCCGAACGACACGAGCTGCACCAGATGCATGTCGGGCTGATCCTTGATGTAGCGCGCGGCGGCGTAGAGCCGCGAATGGTAGGTCCATTGGTTTAGGACGTTGACCGGGAATTTTGTGACGCGGTCGCTGAGGACATCCTCCGAAATGACCCCGACGCCGAAGCTCGTGATCAGATTGTCGATGCCGTGGTTGATCTCGGGATCGATGTGGTACGGCCTGCCCGCCAGCACAATAATGGGTTTGCCGTCAGCGCGCGCCGCTTTGATGATTTCTTCGCCGCGTGCGCGGATGCGCGCGAGATAGGCGTCCTGCTCGGCATAGGCGGCCTTGGCGGCGGCCTGTACCTCCGAAGGTGTGATGTCGGCGTTCGGAAAATAGCCGGTCAGTATTTTATGCATCTTTTTCGGGAACTCGTGTGGACGGTGGATGCCGAGATAATCCCTAATAAAGGTCACGCGGCGCAGGTCGGGCATATTCGCGCCGATTACCTCGGGGTAATACGCGACGACCGGGCAGTTATAATGGTTGTCGCCTAAGCTTTCATCAAGATTATAGCTCATGCAGGGGTAGAATACGGTGTTAATGCCGTTGTCGATCAGCGTTTGGATGTGGCCGTGCATCAGCTTGGCCGGAAAGCAGACCGTGTCGGACGGAATCGTGCTCTGCCCAAGCAGGTAGATGTCGCGGTCGGAGAGCGGGGAAGTCACAACCGAGAAGCCGAGCCGGGTCAAGAACATGTGCCAGAACGGCAGCAACTCAAACATATTAAGCCCCATCGGAACGCCGATGACGCCGCGTTTCGCGTTTGGAGTTGGCCCGTAGCCTTTGAGCAGCGCCAGCTTATAGCTGTAAATATTCAGTGCATCGTGGTTCTCGCGGTTGGTCATCGGGCGCTCGCACCGGTTGCCGCTGATGTATTTGCGCCCACCCGAAAAGGTGTTGACGCTTAAGCGGCAGCGGTTTTCACACAGGCCGCAGTTGACATCCTTGACGTTATGGATAAAGGCCTCGAGCTGGGCCAGCGTTATAATACTACTTTCTTCCTTGGGGTGGGACAGCGCGTAGAGCGCCGCGCCATAGGCGCCCATCAGTCCGGCGATGGTGGGGCGGACGACCTCGAGCCGCATCTCCTGCTCAAAGGCGCACAGCACAGCGTCGTTTAAGAATGTGCCGCCTTGCACCACGACCCGCCGTCCCAATTCCTCGGGTGAGGCCGCGCGGATCACCTTGTAAAGCGCATTTTTGACAACGCTGATCGAAAGGCCCGCCGAGATGTTCTCAATCGACGCGCCGTCCTTCTGCGCCTGCTTGACCGAGGAGTTCATAAACACGGTGCAGCGGCTGCCCAGATCGACGGGGCGGTCGGCGAACAGGCCGAGGCGGGCGAAATCCTCGACGCTGTAGCCCAGAGCGTTCGCGAAGGTCTGCAAAAACGAGCCGCAGCCCGACGAGCAGGCCTCGTTTAAGAAGATGCTGTCGATTGCGCCGTTTTTAATTTTAAAGCATTTGATGTCCTGCCCGCCGATGTCGATGATAAACTCGACATCGGGCAGAAAATGCTGTGCCGCCGCGAGGTGCGCGGCCGTTTCGACAATGCCGTAATCGAGCGAAAACGCATTCTTGATAAAATCCTCGCCATAGCCGGTCGCGGTGGCGCCCGCGATGGCAATGCGCGGATAGCGCTTGTAAAAATCGGTTAAAAACTGGCGCACCACCGGCACAGGGTTGCCTTTGTTGGGCTGATAGACGTGGGCCAGCAGACGGCCCGCATCGTCGATCACGGCGAGCTTGACGGTGGTGGAACCGGCGTCGACGCCAAGAAAAGCCCTGCCGGTATAGGCGGCGGGGGCGGCCTCTTCGACGGTGCAGCGGCTGTGGCGCGTACAAAAATCGGCGTATTGCCGTGCGTCTTCAAACAGCGGTGCGATAAAATGATACTGGCCGGTGTGGGACAGATTGGCCAGATGATCTAACGCCTCTTGCGGATCAACGGCGCGGTCGGCGCAGAGCGCCGCGCCAAGCGCGACATAATAAAGCGAATTTTCAGGGCAAAGGCCGGTGATCCCCAGCGTCTTGTCAAAGCTCTTACGCAGCTCGGACAAAAAGGTGAGTGGCCCGCCTAAGTAGATGACATTGCCGATGATGGGGCGGCCCTGCGCCAGCCCTGCGACAGTCTGATTGACGACGGCGGAGAAGATCGAGGCGGCGATGTCGTCGTGGCTTGCGCCTTGATTGAGCAGCGGCTGAATATCCGACTTTGCAAAGACGCCGCAGCGCGAGGCGATGGTATAAAGGCGCTGGGCACGCGCGGCGTAATCGTTCATCTGGTCGGGGGTAATGTCGAGCAGCGTGGCCATCTGGTCGATGAACGCGCCGGTGCCGCCCGCGCAGGAGCCGTTCATACGCACCTCAAGCCCGTTTTTCAAAAACAGAATCTTGGCATCCTCGCCGCCCAGCTCGATGGCGGCGTCGGTTTCGGGCAGGCGGTTGCGCAGCGCGACGCGGGTGGCGTACACCTCCTGCACAAAGGGGATACCGCATTTTTCGGCCAGCCCCATGCCCGCAGAGCCCGAAATGGCAAGCACGAGGTCTTCTTGCGGCGCAACGCTTTCGCGTACCGTGTTGATAAGCTCGGCCGTTTTTTCCGCAATTTGAGAATAGTGGCGCTCATACGAATGATAGACAATAGCATCATTCGCATTAAGCACCACACATTTTATAGTCGTAGATCCTATATCGATACCAATTCTCACTTGTTTCACCCGCACACCTGCGGTTTGCCGCACCTAAAGCGACAACCGCTGTAAGATAAGGGATTATACGCATAGGCCGCTCAAGGCTTGGACAGATGGCACGCAAATTGCTGCGCCGCCAAATATCAACTGTTGCGTGGCATATTCGTATTAGTCACATGTTACTTATAAAGTAACTCTAGCATAAAAGCTTTGTCTCTTGATGTCAATATCCATAAAACTGATACATATTTCTTGGAAAAAGCATATGACGATTCTGCCAACACGATATGATATTGCTCTCAGGGCAGGATATTAATGGAATTCTATAAAAGCTCTTTCAGGATTTTCTCGGTACGCATAAATTGAAAGAAAACCTGTTATAATAGCGATTTTTGCAAGATATTATGCAATATGACGAAAAAATGAGCGATTTTCTGTATTGAAAAGTTTCAATGAAAACAGATGTTTTCGATATGAGGACAATTGAATTTTGATAATGAAGGAAGTTGCATCTTGGCTGCAAAAAAACGAAGGAAATAACGCAAAATTTTAATCTGATACAGAAATATGAAGCTAAAATTCAAGGGGGTATCAAGTAGTTTAGCGTATTAGTGCGATAAAATTTATTGGATAAAAAGGAATATAATGACTATTATAGCAATTAATTATAGTGAATTATTCTTTCTGATGTATAAATTTGAATTGAATAAAATGCTTTGTTTTCAAGAGGTTGTATAGCGAATAAGCTAAAACGGGATGTATAAAAATTAATATTGCTGCATAAAATTAAGCATTTATTCATCCTGTTCATGATTTAGCCCAAAAAACTTGCCAATTGCCAAGTGCTGTGCTATACTGAAAACACTAATGGCGGTTGGCATTTTTTTACCAAAGATGAAAACCGTACATAATGCAAGTTGAATGGGAGGAAATTTCATGAAAAAGTATTTGGCAATTTCCATGGCACTGGCGCTTGTGCTGGTGCTCGCGGCCTGTGGCGGTACGTCTTCCGCTCCGGCTTCCTCGGCTGCTCCGGCTCCGTCGTCCGCAGCGCCCGCACCGTCCTCTGAAGCGGCTCCCGCAGGCCCGACCGTCAAGGGTGACTTTATCATGGCTACCGGCGGTACTTCCGGCACCTACTACGCTTTTGGCGGCGTCATCTGCCAGGTGCTCAATGCCGCGACCGGCTCTAACATCACCGCGAATTCCACCGGCGCTTCGGTTGAGAACGTCCGTCTGCTTGAGTCGGGCGACGCCGACCTCGCGATCGTTCAGACCGACATTCAGGCCTATGCCGTCGGCGGCACCACGCTTGAAACCTTTAACGGACAGCCTGTCGACAACGTTAAGGCTATCGCTTCGCTCTATCCTGAGGTCGTTCACTGCGTGACCACCAATATGGCCATCAACACCGTTGCCGACCTTAAGGGCAAGGTTGTTTCGATGGGCGCTCCCGGTTCGGGCACCCGCGCCAACGCCGAGCAGTTCCTCGAGGCTT
>DALYYK010000282.1:0-4262 GCA_031983305.1 Candidatus Fimivivens sp.
GCAGATACAGCTTTTCGACCCCTTTGCGTTTGCGCCCGGTATGGAACTTCTCCGATATATAGCGGAACTGCGCGTCCCGCTGCTCCTTGGTGGTAAAGCGGCTGCAATCCATTGCGACAAAGATGTGCGCAATATCCTGATGTCCACCAACTGGTCGGTGTTGATCACGTCGATCGAGAAGCCGGTGCCGCACAGGCAGCCGCAGATCAGCTCGATCATCATCGCAAGGCCAATGCCCTTGTGCTCGCCCACCGGCAGGAAGGATCCGCCGTCCAGCACCTCGTTGGGGTTGGTCGTGGGGTCGCCATACTTGTCCAATCCCCAGCCGAGCGGAATATCCCAGCCCTCTCGGGCGCAGGTCATCACCTTTTGCCGCGCGACCACCGAACAGGCTACATCCAATACTATAGGGAATTCGTCACCGGGGTAGGAAAAAGAGAAGGGATTCTTACCGGCGATGGAGTCCATGCCGCCCCATGGCGGAATATCCACAATAGCGGTTGTAGCGCAATAACCCACAAAGCCCTTTTCAGCCGCACGGTAGGTGTAGTGCGCCGCCGGTCCAAAATGCCCCGAATTGAATGCCATGACCGCGCCGATACCTATTGCTTAGCCTTTTCCATGGCCAACTCCATGCTCTTGGTCGAAACCACGGTGCCCAAGTTGTTGCCGCCGTCGACCATCGCGGTGGCCATGCTGTCTCTGACGACCTTGATTTCTCCGGGCGGAAAAGCCTTATAGCGCTCTATGTAATTGGCCAGCTGATTCAAGCCGTGAGTGACCACGCCACGCATGTTGGTGGTGACCAGAACATCGAGGATCATATTCTTTTCCTCTTCCGGCATATCGCAGACAGAAAGCGCCTCTCTGCCCCACGCCCACAACTGTTCCTCTCTTAATACTACTACATCTGCCTGTCTCATTAAGAATCCCCTTTCTGTTGCGGCAGCCTAGCCCGGATAGCCAAAAGCGCGGCTGCTTTGTGTTCTGAAATATCTATTTATTTTGATATTATCGATGAACCATTACTACTCCGGTGCGGCGAATAGGACTTACCGGGCTCCGACTTGTTAAGCAAAAAGGTGTTTTTCAGCAGCTGATCGGTCGCAATGGCGGCCGCTCCGTGAAGGATGGGATCGATCGGCAGAGTGGAAAAGGTGATTTTCAGCCGGTCGTATAGCCCGGGCAGAATCCGATCCTTGACGGTCGCCTTGGATTCCTCGAGCAACAGCCCGCCCCCGCCCGACATAATGTCGCTGATCACCACGACATCGGGATCATAAATGTTGACGACGTTGGCGATACCGCAGCCCATATAGTATCCGGCCCGCCGCACCTGTTCTATGCAGAAGGCGTCGCCCTGCCGCGCGGCGGCGAAAATATCCTGAGCCCCAAACTCCGCTTTGCCATAAAGTACGCTTTCAGGGTAATTTTGCAGTTGCTCCCGCGCATGCTTTTCAAACGCAATTGAAGAGCAATAGGTTTCGAGGCAGCCGCGGTTTCCACATTCGCAGCGCTTGCCCTCGGAATTGATGGAAATATGCCCTACCTCGCCCGCGATGCCGTGGCTGCCGGAAAAGATGACGCCGTTGCTGACGATACCGGCGCCGATACCTTCGCTGGCTAGAAAGTGCACTAGCACCCCCTGTTCCAAATCGTGCCCACCATAACGCCATTCAGCCAGCGCGCCGGCGTTGGCGTCGTGCTCGATATAAACAGGAATCCCAAACTTGCCGTCGAACTCCTCAATAAAGTGAATGTCGTTCCAGCCCGGAAATTCCGACATGACCATAATCCGGCCTTCGTAACGCAAATAGGGGCCGGGCACCGCAATGCCGATAGCGTAGATATCCTCGTATTGATCTAATAATTCCTGAATGCGCCGCTTGACCTGCTCCAACATTCGGTGCGAGTCTTTGACCGCAATCTTTTGAATCGGATCGGTAAGCAGATGGTTCCCTTTCAGGTCAAACAGTCCCACGGAATAGGAGCCTCGGGCCACCTTGATGCCAATTACCTTGTAATGCTCCGCCCTCAGGGCGATGCCTATGCGGCGACGCCCTTTTTTTCCTTCCATGTTCCCTACTTCTTCCACAATGCCACGGCCAATTAAATCGTTGACAAGATTAGTGATGGTCGCCTGCTTCAGACCCGTCTCCTCCGCGATTTGTACGCGGGAGCAAACGTCGTGCTTGGCCAAGATTTGCAGAATAAGTGAGCGGTTGGTTTCAAGCATCGCTTCTGAGTTCTGTCCCTTTTTTTCATTTGCATGCATATTCAAGGCGATCAATCCTTAATGTGATTAGTTTATTAATCTTATTATTTAAATCAATTAATAAATAAGATGATTTGATTATAAAAATAGTGACGAGAAATGTCAACATACCGAGATCATTTTCTATGAATTGTAGAATTTTGTGATATTTCTTTGTATGGAGTAACAAGCTTAATAATAATCCGGGCATGCCTTATTGCATGTCCGGCCTAGGCTGCCAAAAATGTCATACGTTACCCGCACGGCGCTTTCGCGCCGTCCGGCTTTGCAAATGCGTGAAAATATGAAAGTATGTTATCATTTTTACCAAGCCACGCAATTCGTATTAAGCGATGCGCAGGCCTATAGTACGCCCGATTTTTGATGTACTCATCACAGGCGGATATATCGATAGCTGTAAATATCCCTTCGCCCGGACCGCCTGTGAGATATTGCTGACTGGTGCAGAGAAAATATCATTGGCATTAAGAAAATAATAAAACAGCAATCGCATAGGACCTCCCTATGCGATTGCTGTTTTTCCGTATTCATCTGGTTCCTCTAAATTGCGCCCATAATTCCGGAGACTTAGCGGACATCCGACTGATCGGAGAGAGATTAAAATCCACCCTAACTGTGAATAAATTACTTAAAGCGCATACACTTGCGCGTAGCTGCCAAAGGTGGGTACCTCTTTCCCCGCGGAAGAAAAACGCTTTTCGGTCGTGCTCTGGTGCTTGGCCGCGTAAGCGGCAAGGTCGGACTCCATCAGCTCAAAGGTCTTATCCTCAGAAGCTTTTTTCGCGATTGCAGCTTTTGCAACCACTTCGGCGTCCTGTCGGTGTATTACAACGATGCCGTCTGCGTCGCCGACGAGAATATCACCCGGGAAGACGACCTGCCCGCCGCAGGCGATGGGGGTATTAACCTCACCGGGGCCAAATTTAAACGGGCCTTGCGGCGTAATACCCTTGGCGTAAACCGCTATCGGAAGCGCGACGATGCCGTCAAGATCGCGCAGGCAGCCGTCGACGACAATGCCCGCCAGCCCCTTTTTTGATGCAAACCGCAGCATAATCTCCCCTGCAAGAGAGCGGTTGCAGCCACTGCCGCCGTCCACGACGATAACGTCGCCCGGCTGCGCCATATCGAGCGCCTGATGGAAGAACAGGTTATCGCCAATTGGAGCCTTGACGGTAATCGCCGTTCCCAGCAGTGGAACGTTATTCAACGGCCGTATGTAGTCGTGCATACAAAACAGACGGTTCATTTCATCGTTGATGTTGCTCGAGGGCAATCCCCTGAACATCTCAACAATTTCCGGGTCGGGGCGCTCGACCCCGGTAAAGATTCGGTTGCCGATACTGATCATTTTGTTTCCTCGATCCTATCATTTATTTCAGGAATTCCTTGTTGACAATCTCGGGTACTGCGCGATTGCCGGTGGCGTCGTACGCCGCGATGCAGTCGATGCAGATACCGGCCATATGGATGTCGTTATCCACCGTATTACCGCCGCAGTGGGGGGTGGTCACAACGCAGTCAAGCTTTAGCAGCTCGGAATCGGCCGACAGCGGCTCTTGTGCGAAAGTATCAAGCCCCGCGCCCAGAATCCGTCCCTCGCGCAGCGCCTGTATCAAATCCACCTCGTTGATGACCCCGCCGCGAGAGGTGTTAATCAGGCAGGCGGTCGGCTTCATCAGAGCCAGCCGCTCCCGATCAATCATCCCTTCGGTCGACTCAAGCAGTGGTACATGGATGCTGACAATGTCCGATTGGGTCATCAGATCGTCGAGCGTCGCATAGGTCACGCCGAGAGACTTTTCCTGCGCCTCGCTCAGGCGAAGCACGTCGTAATAAAGCACCTGCGCGCCGAACCCATCGCGGACGATGGCCGCGACTTTGCGCGCAATGTTGCCGATGCCGACAAGCCCCACCGTTTTACCATTGAGCAGGTAGGAGCGGGAAAAAAACTGATCCCGGGCCCATTCTCCCATCCTGAGCTTTG
>DALYYK010000283.1:0-4253 GCA_031983305.1 Candidatus Fimivivens sp.
GAAGGAGGCTTTTCGCTACCACCCAATGGTATTTTCGCTGCCGCTGGTGGCGGGGTATATCCTGAAAAACGGTCGTCTGTTTAAACATAAAAGCTTAAACGATGGCATATTAGCGTTAATCGGGATTGGATTTTTAATTAATTACGCTATCAAGCTGGCTGGCCTGGCCGGATAGCATCAAACAGGGGGATTTTTATGTATTGCAGAAATTGCGGCAGCACCATGGATGACCGGGCGGTCGTGTGCGTCAAATGCGGCGTGCGGACAGGGGATGGCCCCAACTATTGCCAGAACTGTGGCGGCGAAACGGTATCCAATGCCGTCGTATGTACCCGTTGTGGAGCGGCGCTTATTAAACCGCTGCCGGCCGAGGGTCAAAAATCAAGGCTGGTGGCCGGTCTGCTGGGCATCTTTTTGGGCGGCCTTGGCGTTCATAGCTTTTATCTCGGACATACCGGCAAGGGTATCGCCCAGATCGCATTGTCTTTTTGCTTCGGTATCGGCGCTATCTGGGGCTTTGTCGAGGGTGTCATGCTGTTGGCAGGGTCGATCAACTGCGACGCAAACGGCGTGCCACTCAAAGATTAATACCCTATCGTTCTCATTTATTTAAAGCGGAAGACATATGCAATTATGGCATAACACACAACGATTTTATTAGCTCTACGCGAAAACACCGCCCCCAGGGCGGTGTTTTCGATTATAAATAAAACAGTGATCAAAACTGATGCCGATCAATATGCAACGCCCTTCATAGCCTCATAGTTACTATAGCGCTAAACAGCCCGTCACAAAAACGCTTCAACGGCGTGTTTTGTGGCGGGCTGCTCTATTTATACCATAGAACGATTGGAACCCCATTGGAAGCATCTACAGACGCAAATCATTATCCGCCAAAATTCATTTAGCGCCGCTTCAAAATAGCAGATCATTTGATTGCGGTTGACGCGCGGCGAGCGATACGTGATTTTATAGCAGGTGCAGTCGGGCGGGGTATCGGGGACCTCATAGACCTGAACGTGGGTACCGTTAAGCGCCCAAGATTACCGATAAGGTAGTGTCGTTCACGGAAAGAGCGGTTCAATTTTTAAGTTGCGGCTGACACGCTGACGCACAGTAAAACCAACGTCAATATCGTGATTCTATATCATGTTAAAGCCTCCTGTCATAGTTATCCTACACCAAGACGCTTTCTGCAATATCCGTTCTGGAGGGTTCAGTCTAGCGGGCAGTGCTTTTTTAGCTTGTATTATTCAGAGATGGCGCGTATAATGCCGCGTTCGGTATCCACCGCAACATTGGAGCCGTTTTTAAGGCGTGTTGTTGCACCGACCGCGCCCACCAACACGGGCTTGCCCAATGTCAGGCCCACAATAGCCGCATGGCTGTTGAGGCCCGGCTCTTCGGTGACAATGGCGGCTGCTGTGCGCATCTGATCCAAAATTGCGTTGCTGGTCGCGGGCATCACCAACACGTCGCCAGGATGGTACTTGGCGATGACTTCTTCTTCGTTTTTACAGATGCAAAGCCGTCCAATGCCCACCTGCTTGCTGACGCCAACGCCGGAAAGCAGCGTATCGCCAACCAAATGCACCTTGATCATGTTGGTCGTTCCGGGAATTCCGATCGGCACGCCCGCCGTGAGCACTGTCAGATCGCCGGACTGGACATAGCCCTGCTTTCTGGCCAGCTGTACGGCGTGTTCGATCGCTTCGTCGGTGGTCTTTTTCATCGGCATCACGACGGGGGAGATACCCCACGAAACCGCCAGATGACGGCAGGTTTGCTCGGTTATTGCACAGGCAATAATCGGCGCGCTCGGGCGATATTTGCAAACCAGCCGCGCCGTTTCGCCGCTGTGGGTAATGGTGACGATCGCCTGTGCGCCGATATCCATAGCGGTGGTGCAGGCGGCGTGTGCGATGGCGTCCGCGACGCTCATATGCGCCTCGGCGTCCCGCGCGCGCAGCCGCTTGTCGTAGTTGATATCCTGCTCGGTGCGCTCGGCTATGGCTGCCATCGTCTGTACCGCCTCGACGGGGAATTTCCCCGCGGCGGTCTCACCTGAGAGCATGATGGCCGAAGTGCCGTCATAGATGGCGTTTGCGACGTCGCTCATCTCGGCGCGGGTGGGGCGCGCATGTTGAATCATCGATTCAAGCATCTGCGTCGCGGTGATGACCGGCTTGCCCGCGGTGAAGCAATGCAAGATCAGCCTTTTTTGAATGATGGGAATCTCGGTGAAGTCGATCTCGACGCCCATGTCGCCGCGCGCCACCATAATGCCGTCCGAAACGGCGAGAATCTCGTCGATGTTGGCGACACCCTCGGCATTCTCGAGCTTGGCAATGATCTTGATGCTGTCGCACTTATGGCTGTCGAGCACCTCGCGGATATCCAGAATATCGCGCGCGCTGCGCACAAAAGAAGCGGCGATAAAATCAAAACCGTTCTCAACGCCGAACAGGATGTCCGCTTCGTCCTGTGCGCTGAGATAAGGGATTGTGAGTGTGACACCCGGTACATTGACGCTCTTATGATTGGAGATCGGCCCGCCGTGCACAACACGGCAATGAATTTCGTCATCCGCCACATCGATAACCGAAAGCTCTATTAGGCCGTCGTCGAGCAGCAGCTTGGTGCCGGGAACGACGTCGAAGGGCAGGTTTTGGTGGGTCACCGAGGCCATCTGGGCCGTACCCAACAGGTCACGCGTCGTCAGGGTGAAGGTATCGCCGTCTGTAAGCGTGACCCTGCCCCCTTCAAAATCGCGCAGTCTGATTTCCGGCCCGCGGGTATCGAGCAGCGCGGCGATCGGCAGATTCAATTCCTCACGAACCTGCTTGAGGGCTTTGAGCCGTACCAGATGCTCGGCGTGGGTGCCGTGCGAGAAGTTAAATCTCGCCACATTCATACCGGCAAGCGCCATTCGACGCAGGACGTCCCCCTGATCAGTTGCAGGGCCCAGTGTACAGACAATCTTAGTTTTTCTCATAAGCTTACCCCTTTTTATGCAGGGGTGCGGATCTGAAAAACAGCCCGCACCCGATATAGACCTGTCAAAGCGGCAGCCCCTCATACTGGGCCGGTTGCCGCATACGCCGCAAATAGCGAAAAAGCGAACTGTCGGGTATACGGTGTCGCATTTTAAATATAAACTAGTATACCAATCGTTTCGCGGCTATTATACCAGAAAAAAGCGATAGACTGCAAGCACATTCAACAAATTTGCCTGCAATCTATCGCTAAATTTGAAGCGCGTGGTATGCCGTTCTGTCATTTCTGCAGAAATGAGCCGGATTCAAAGCATTTTAGCCCGTTAAGGCCAAGGAAAAAGATCAATCTTAAAGTGCTCGGCTCCCCGATAGAAAACGGCCTCAAAGCTTAATCATATCCTTCATGCTATAAAGCCCCGGCACCTTACCGGAGGCGACAAAGGCGGCGGCCTTCAGCGCGCCGATGGCGAATACGCCCTTCGAGCTTGCAGAATGCGAAAGCGTGATAACCTCATCCATGCCGCAGAACAGAACGTCATGCTCGCCCGTGATGGTACCGCCGCGAATCGCGTGCATGCCGATTTCGTTGGGCTCCCGGCGCTTTCTGACCGCGTGGCGGTCATAGACCAGCTCGGGCTCATAGGGCAGCGCCTCGGTGATGGCGTTGGCGAGCATGATCGCGGTGCCGGAGGGCGCGTCGATCTTTCTGTTGTGGTGCTTTTCAATGATCTCAATATCAAAGCCCTTGCCCAGCACGGCGGCCGCATGCTTTGCCAGCTCGCAGAGCAGGTTGACGCCCAGCGACATATTAAAGGTAAAGAAAACCGGTATGCGCTTAGCCGCCTCGTGAATCATTGCGATATCCGCTTCGCTCATGCCGGTGGTGGCGATGACGGCGGGAATATGATGCTGCTTGGCAAAGGCCAGCAGATGGGGCAGGGTAGAGGGGTGCGAAAAGTCTACAATCGCATCGGCGGTAACAGGGCAGCTTTCAAAGCCGGCATAGACAGGATAGGGCAGCGCGCTGCTGGCCTCGCGGTCGATGCCCGCCGCGACGGTGATATCCAGCATGGCGGCGTTTGCGCCGACCACGCGCCCCATCGCCCCCAGCGCACCTGAAATAATAATGTTCATAGGGGTCTCCTTTATGCGTTCACCAGACGGTATTTGACTAAGACGTCCCGCAGATGCTGCTTGGCAGCGGGGGACATCTCATCCAACGGCAGGCGGCAGGGGCCTGCGGCAAAGCCCATAAAG
>DALYYK010000284.1:0-4241 GCA_031983305.1 Candidatus Fimivivens sp.
CCAGCCGCCGTTGATTTCACCGTGGTTTCCAGCGCAGTAGCTGTGCATGGCGCTGAGATTTTTCAGCGGCCCGGTTTCCCGCAGCGCGTTTACCAGCTCGGTCAGCTCGTCCTTGAATTCGGCGCTGTTCAATGCCTCATCGCCTCTCGGCCACCATGTGGGCCAAAACTCATTTCCACCGTTGCCGAAATCAATGCGGACATGGCCGATGGCGCCCATCTCCGCATCCTGCTCAGGCGGCAGGGCATAAAAAAGTCCCGCCTCATCGGGAGAGGCAGGACGCAATGTGAATTGCGCTTATCGGGGGCAAGAGCGATGCCGTGTTCCTCGCAAAATTCGGCAAGAGTCAGGTACTCGTCAAGAAAGTTCAGCTTGCCGTGCAATCGGCGAAAACCCTCCTCAGGAATGGTGACCGGCGTGGGCGTCAAGACTGTTCCAGTATGATTCACAACCACCATATTTTCAATGATTATCGGTCTCCCGGGATCATAATCGGAACCACGCAAATCGTAGCGAAAAAAGCCTTTCGGCACGGTAATCGAGTCAATACGGGAACTGGTGAAAAGTGCCGGCTTGCCAAACAATCTGATGTGTTCATATTCTTCTTTTCTGGCGTTAACGCTCATTTCAATCCCTCCGTCATAATTGTGAGCATGGTCTTCACTGCCTCGGTGCGCGTTATACAAAAGCCGATTCATCGCGTCTTCTTTAGCACCACAGATGCATGCTCCCCATTACCATGCTCTGTGAACTCTTTTGCATGAGCAGCTCCTCCACGGCGGGAGTGCGCCCCCAATAGGCGATGTAGCCGTATGGTGTAAAGCAGCCGTTTTCCTTTTGGATACGGTGTTCCCCATAGCTTTTAAAATCGATGTATTCCTCCAAATCCTCGTCAAGCTCGTATCGACCAGAGTCTATCATCATGTACCTGCCATACTCCGTGGGCGTTTTAATTCCGGGAACGGTCGTGAATTCATAGAAATTCTCCGCAAGCAGAGCTGCATCCTCCGGAGTTTCGGGCTGCGCCATCTCAATAACAGCGTGAAAAGCAGATTGGGACTGCGCATCAAATCCGACATAGCTTCTTGCAAGGCTGTTCAGCGTATGCAGGTGCTCGGTCAGCCGATATTCCTCCGTAAAGAGCTGATAAAGTTCTTCGCTCATCCCCTTGAAGTCAAGATCAGTGCGGCACGCATGGGCAGACTTCAAGCCCAGCCGATTCACCGCCTTCTCGATCTCCACTTCCCAACAGGAAGATACAGATATTCGCATTTAACGCTATGGGGATATGCGCCATACTCCAAGGTAACGGTTGCCACATCATCGCGCCAGTGGTATTCCGGGAACTGCTCGCCGTTATACACCTGCTCCGCGGTATTGCCGGTGGGATACAAAACGCCGTAGGGCGTGACGGCGCCTTTATGCTCGCCGAGGAGCTTTCTGCCGATGGCTGCGAAGTCTGTGTTCCTCATCTCATCTGCCGGGATTGCCATCCTGCGGCAGAGCTCATATCTTTGGCCAATAGCGGAAATATCGGAGAAGTCGGAAACAAGCGCATAGCAGTGGAGGTTGAAGGTGAGGTTAATGAGGTCTTTGACCTCGGTCAGCTTCTCATATTCCGCCGCGGCATAGAAGGTGTTTAATTCATCCTTGTCAAAGCTGTCCATGCGTCTGGCAAGGTACTGCACCTCGTCCGCATTGACCAGCTTACCGGTCAGCGCCTGCAACGCATGATGTTCGTTCTCCACCGCATCGATCAGACACAGCTTTTCAGTTGTGATGCCGACGCCGATGCGCGCCATCAGCGTGTGGAGCTCGGGTTCATCGGCCGGGAAGCCAATTGAAACGGCGCTGTAGCTGGGAGCTGTTTTATGGCGGATGGTCAGCTTAAATAACATCCTGTACCACCTTCCTCCGGCTGAGTTTCTGCATATCGGTTTTCAGGCAGTCTCCCGCAGCGGTATAGCATGTTCGACCATGCGCGGCATACTGGCATCCAACGCAACTTGGGAAAGGGCCGCAAAGGTGTTGGCCTGGCAGCGCTCCGCTCCTGTACTGTGAGGCCTCATCCTTTTGGTAGTGCTCTATTCTGTTTCTCTTATACGCTAACATGGTGTTCCTTTCCGCAGACGCAAAAGCGCCGGAGAATGGAGGAGTCAATTCCCCGTTTCTCCGGCGCTTAAAGCTGCATATTCATTTTTTGATCCTGTTTTTCGGGCGTCTTTCGCTGTATCTGCTCATCGCGTTTTCTCAAATCGGGAACGGCCGAATGAATCTGTCCGGTCGTTTTTTAGAGCACCTCTGCCTGTTGATCAGTGAGCTCATAGTTATCATTCAAGGTATCCTGTGTGCAGAGGTACAACAGGGAGCAACCCCCTCACCGGCAGGCGCATCGAATTCCATATGTGAAAGACGAATACTGAGTTCACGATAGAATTGGCTTTGCGCTGTGTGGTCTGTCATTCATAAAGCTCCAATCAATATTCTTACTGCAAAAAAGACCGGTGCTCACTTCTGAATACCGGCCTCATTGATAATATAGTCACTATGTTTTGGTCTGTATCACATTGTAATACAGACCTCTTCAAATACAAAAAATTTACAAAATTATTTTTAAATAATGGATAGTCGCCACCCTTTTTTGCCGCAAAAAAGGTTCAAGATAACCCCGAATTTAGTTCAAGTCCCTACCAACGGAGAAGAACAGCAAGAGTTATCTTTTTTCCCACTTGAAAAAACGGGCACGAAAAAACCCAGAAACCGTTATGGTTACTGGGTTTTTCGGCAAGTTATCTTTTTCACTTGCACAATATGGTTGCGGAGGCAGGATTTGAACCTACGACCTTCGGGTTATGAGCCCGACGAGCTACCGGACTGCTCCACTCCGCGATATAGGTGCTCAAGTCAGCTTAATTATAATAACACACAGTATAAACGATTGCAATAGGTAAATTGAAATTCTCTCAAATAAATTTCGAGACCGGAATCAGGACGCCATTTTTACATATTTTAAACCGCACAAGAAACACTATCAAATGAAAAGAGGTGCATTTATGAAGATATCTAATCAGGATTATGATGAATTGGTAAAGCAATCTACACCGCCCTCTAAGGTGGCAATTACGCTGCCGTCAGCCTTCGCCATCGGCGGAATCATCTGTGTTCTCGGGCAGCTCTTCGCCGACGGCTATTCGGCACTTGGCGTCAAGCAGGCGCTCTGTTCCTCAGCGGCCTCCTGCACGTTGGTCGTGCTGACGGCGCTGCTGACCGGCTTGGGTGTGTTTGACAATATTGCCAAGCACGCGGGCGCGGGTACGTTGGTACCAATCACCGGATTTGCAAACGCGGTATCCTCACCGGCGCTGGAGTTTAAGTCCGAGGGCTTCGTGTTGGGTGTCGGTGCAAAAATGTTTGCTATCGCGGGGCCGGTCATTGTTTACGGCGTTGGGGCCAGCGTCCTGTACGGGCTGATTATCTGGATTTTTAAACTATATTAGGAGCGAGCTATGGCAAAAAAACAAGGAAAACAAACCTATCTGACCCAAAGCCCGCCATCGGTACGCGCCTTTGCGGCAGTGGGCAGCAAAAAAGAATTGGAAGGGCCGCTGGCCGATGGCTTTGATATTCTTGAGCCCGACGCCACCTTCGGCCAAGCCTCTTGGGAAAAAGCCGAAAGCCGCATGGTGACGATGGTGGTGGAAAAGGTGCTGCAAAAGGCCGCGCTTTCTCCCGCTGATATTGATTGTGCCTTCGCGGGCGATCTTTTAAACCAGTGCATCGGCTCGACCTTTGGCATGCGCGATATGGGCATACCGCTGCTGGGCATCTACGGCGCCTGCTCCACGATGGCCGAGGGGCTGCTGCTCTCGACGCTGCTGGTCGATTCGGGCACGGCCGCGCACACGCTGGCCATCACCTCTTCGCACTTTTGCACGGCGGAGCGCCAATATCGCTTTCCGCTTGAATATGGCTCGGTTCGTCCGCCCTCCGCCCAGTGGACGGCGACCGCAGCGGGTGCGGTGGTGCTTGAGCAGGGCACACAGTCCCCGTTTATACGCGCCGTCACAGTCGGCACCATTGAGGGCAAGGGCGTGACCGACCAGAACAACATGGGGGCGGCGATGGCGCCGGCGGCGGCGCAGACGCTCAAGCAGTTTTTCGCCGATACCCAAAAAACGCCGCAGGATTTTGACCTCATCGTCAGCGGCGATCTTGGTGCGATTGGCGCGGATTTAATGACC
>DALYYK010000285.1:0-4239 GCA_031983305.1 Candidatus Fimivivens sp.
ATCAAAAGGCCATTCTGGCCTTTTACGAGGCGGGATGCCGCTATCTTCAGCTCGACGACACCTCGTGGGGCGAGCTGTGCTCGCAGGAAAAGCGCGCGGGATATGCCGCCCGGGGCATCGACGCGGACGCGCTGGCCCGCAAATATGTGCGGTTGGTCAACCGCGCGCTCCAGACAAAGCCCGCGGACATGGTCATCACCATGCACATCTGCCGGGGCAAATTCCGCTCCACCTGGTTTACCTCCGGTGGCTACGAGCCGGTGGCCGAGACGCTGTTCGGCGGCTGCAAGGTAGACGGCTTCTTTCTCGAGTACGACAGCGCGCGCTCGGGCGGCTTTGAGCCGCTGCGCTTTATCCAAAAGCAAAAGGTCGTGCTGGGGCTCATCACCTCCAAGGATCCGCAGCTCGAGGAGAAGCAGGCCGTCATTGCCCGCATTCACGAGGCCGCCAAATATGTTCCGCTTGAGCAGTTGGCCATCAGCCCTCAGTGCGGCTTCGCCTCTACCGAAGAGGGGAATCTCCTGACCGAGGAGGAGCAGTGGAATAAGCTGGCGCTTGTCCGACAGATCGCCCAAGAGGTTTGGGGCGCATAGTGATTGATCCGCGAAAGGGAGCGCTGAACAGGCCGTTGCCGGATTCAGCGCTCTCTTTTTACCCAAAATCGAAAAGGAGCCTGTGATGAAAGAAAAACACCTTCATATCCATCTGTTCATCGCCCTGCTGATCGGGGCAGGGCTATTTTTTGGCCTTCGTCCCGACAACGGGCTGACTGCCACCGGCGTGGCTGTGCTTGCCGTGACGCTGCCCACCTTGTATCTGTGGCTTACCGTCAACACCCACTGGTGCGCGCTGCTCTTTTTAGCGCTGCTGGTCATGACCCGCGCCATGACCGCAAACGAGGTTTGGGCGGGCTCGGTGGGGCACTTTGCAGTGATCACGATGATTGTATTTTCTATCTTTAACTATTGCCTAAAGCAGACCGGCGTCATCGACAAAATCGCCATCTGGTTTATCACCCGACCGTTTCTGCGGGGGAGGCCCTACCTGTTTCTGGCGATGTTCTTTCTGTCCAATCTGGTCATCGGCATGTTTGTGGATAATCTCTCCCTCGCCGTCATTTATGTCGGCATCGCCGTGGTGCTGGCCGAGAAAATCGGCGTGCGGCGGGGGAATTCGTTCTACACCTGCATGTTCATCGGTATCCTCTGGTGCAACGTAGTTATTTCCATCGCTTCGCCCATCGCGCACGCCCCCGTTCTGATTCTTATCGGTATGATGCAGACCCAACTGGGTGTCACCGTCAGCTATGGCCGATGGTTGTCCTTCGGGGTGCCCTTTGCGGCGCTGATGTTCCTTGTGATGCTTGCGGCCATCGCCGTATGGAAGCCGGACACCTCGGCCTTTCGCGGCTTTGATTTCGACGGCCTGATGGCGCAGAATAAGCCCCTTGACGGTCGGGGCAGGCTTGCAGCGGCCACCTTTGGCGCGCTGGTGTTCGCCATCCTGTTTCCTGAGCTGTTTAAGGGTGTATTCCCGGCGCTCTGCGGGTACCTGTCGGCCATCGGCGTGGTGGTGCCCGCCATTCTGGCGCTGACACTGCTTTGTATCCTTAGGGTACAGGGCAGGCCGGTGCTGGATATGCCCGAGGCGATGAAAAGCCTGCCGGTGCCCGCCATTCTCTTTGCCGGCGTGGTCTGCGTTATGTCGGTGCCATTTTCCTCGCCTGCCACCGGAATCAGCGGTTGGCTGAGCAACATTCTGCAACCGGCATTCAGCGTCCTGCCCAGCTGGCTGATTGTGGTCGTTCTGACCGCCGCCGCTTTTGTAATGACCAATTTTTTGTCCAACGTGGTAACGATGGTGCTGTTTTTCAACATCGGGCTGGCGCTTTTGTCCGGCGGGTCAATCCATCTGGGCGGATATGCCGTCGCGATCGGCTTTTCCGCGTCGATGGCCACGCTGACCCCCTCCGCCTGCGCCCCCGCGCCGCTGGTCTTCGGCCCCGGACATGTCACGGTGCAGGGTGTATTCAAGGCAAATCTGGTGTTTCTGGGGCTTGCCTTCGTCCTTATTTTGGGGCTTCTTTACCCGGCGGCCGCCATGCTTTTGAGTCAGTGAGACGGTAGGGTAGCAAAACGCAGGCTGTGGTCGGTGTATCGTTTAATTGATGCCATCGCTAAGGATTATAAAAGGGCGTTCCAACGTAAGAACGCCCTAAAAATCAGGCTATTTTATCGGGCTTTCAGTGACATTATCTCTTTTCGATCGTCCATAGGGTGGGGGATACGCCTTTGCGGAGAATTAGGACAATCCTTGACTTGGACGGCGATATGTTTTAAACTGGTATCATAAACAAACATTTGCAGGACCTTTTTCGGGAAGCCGGGTGTAAATCCCGCACGGAGCCGCCGCTGTAATGGTTTAGCTGTTTTCAAATTGTGTCACTGTACCGCTGGTATGGGAAGGCCGAAAACAGCGATATGCCTAAGTCAGAAGACCAGCCTGCGAATTATAGCTGTTCTTGCAGCAAGTTGTACGGTTAACGGACGATTTAACAGGTACAAATATCACCCGCATGATTTTGGGGGTATATTTTGTGTTATTAATCTTTCCGTAATTGGAGAGATTTTTTTATTGAATAAAACACAGGAGGAGTTTACATGACAAGTCGTCTATCAATCCGAGAAAAGCGGGTGGTTGCGCTTGCGGCCGCACTATCACTGTTTTACATGCTGACCCCCATCGCGTACGCTATGCACATTATGGAGGGCTTTCTGCCGGCGGGCCATGCGATTGCGTGGTTTGCCGTTTGTCTCCCTTTTGTGGCGTTTGGCATCATCCGTATCAAGAAAATAGCCGCTGAAAAGCAGAGGGCTTTGCTTCTTCTGGCTATGACGGGCGCGTTCGCCTTTGTGCTTTCCGCCCTGAAGATTCCGAGCGTGACCGGTTCGTCGAGTCACCCCACGGGAACCGGCCTTGGCGCAATTCTGTTTGGCCCCACCCCGATGGCGGTGATCGGACTCATCGTGCTGCTGTTTCAGGCCATTCTTCTGGCACACGGCGGTTTAACCACATTGGGCGCCAATATGTTCAGCATGGCCATTGCAGGCCCATTTGTTTCGTTTGGTATTTTTGCCCTGTGCAAAAAGCTGAAGGTGAACAAGCTGACCTCGGTATTTCTGGCCGCCTGTCTGGGCGATCTGTTTACTTATTGCGTCACCAGCGTGCAGCTGGCGTTGGCGCATCCGAGCGCGGTGGGCGGCGTTACGGCATCCCTCATAAAGTTTATGGGCGTCTTTGCGATAACGCAGGTACCTCTTGCGATTATCGAAGGCTTGTTGACCGTTGTTGTGGTGATAGGTCTGGAAGCATGGGCAAAGCCTGAGCTGCGGGAAATTGGGTATCTGGAAGGAGTGGCTGTGAAATGAAAAATCGAGGACTGCTGGCACTTGTCCTGATTCTGCTCTGCGCGGTGATCGCGGTTGTCCCCCTGACCATGATCAAAGACTCTGAGTTTGGCGGGGCCGACGGACAGGCCGAAGAACTCATCGCCGAAATCTCGCCCGATTACGCGCCTTGGGCCGAAAGTATTATCGAGCCGCCCGGCGGTGAGACTGAGAGCCTGCTGTTCTGCTTGCAGGCGGCCATTGGAGCCGGTATCATCGGATGGGGCTTCGAATATTACATAGCGAGAAGCAAATATCAGAAACAGGCGTAAAGCATGAGGAGGATGACGATGATAGCCCAGCTTGGTTTATTGTTTGTTGTCCTCTTTTGTTTGACCTATTCCCATATTTCTATGGGGCTGTTCGTTCTAATCTGTCTGGCGCTGTCGGTGCTCATGTTTAGGGTTTATCACGGCCATAAACATGAGCACGGCGCATTTTTATCGATTGATTATCGCGCGCACCAATCCCGAATCGGTCATTGGAACACCGGGCTAAAAATTGCATTTGCCGTTTTTTGCGTGTTTGCCTGTATCGCGGCAGAGCGCATGGCGGTGCCAATCTATTTGTTCACAACTATGTCCCTGCTCACCGTCCGGCTGGGGCGGACACCGCTTCATTATTATATTTCTTTGTTGACCGTTCCCACGGCATTTATCCTGCTGAGCTGCCTGACAATTTTGGTGGTGTTCTCCCGTGAGCCTTTTGGGGTGCTGTCCGTTTCTATGGGCGGTTGGTATCTTTGCATTTCACAAGAGGCCCAATCGGCGGCTTTACTGGTTCTGCTGCGGGC
>DALYYK010000286.1:0-389 GCA_031983305.1 Candidatus Fimivivens sp.
GCCGGGATAAAAGGTTGGCGTCCGACCGCAGCATCACCGTCCGGGGAAACGAGTGGTACGATCATTCCGCGGAGAGCGGCGGGTATTCCATTGACTTTGTGCGAAACTTTTACGGTCTCACTTTTCCCGAAGCGGTGACCATGCTGCTGGGTGGTGAGCAGGGGGAGGTCTATCGGCCCACCTCACAAAAGAAGCAGGAGTCGAAAAAGCCCTTCGCTCTTCCGGCTCCCCACAGCGATATGCGCCGTGTCTATGCCTACCTTACAAAAACCCGGCTTATCGACCGTGAAGTGGTCAGTTACTTTGCCAGAGTAAAGCTCCTGTACGAGAGCTGCGAAAAGTCCAAGGACGGCACGAAGGAATACCATAACGCCGTATTTGTAGGATTC
>DALYYK010000286.1:399-4221 GCA_031983305.1 Candidatus Fimivivens sp.
GATGAAAACGGTGTGCCCCGCCATGCCCACAAGCGGGGACTGTATACCGATGGACCCGGCTTCAAAGGCAACGTGGATAGCTGCGATCCAAACTACAGTTTCCACCATATCGGCACAAGCAACCGCCTCTATGTATTCGAAGCACCCATCGACCTGCTGTCTTATATCACCCTGCATCCCCAGGACTGGAAGAAGCACAGCTATGTGGCTCTCTGCGGTGTATCAGAATACGCCATGATGAAGATGCTGGAGTTGTATCCAAACCTAAACCATGTGGTTCTGTGCCTGGACCATGATGAGGCTGGAATCGAAGCGTCGGAGAAATACCAGGACCTGCTGTTGGCAAAAGAGATTTCATGTAAGCGGGAGCTTTCCATGCACAAGGACTGGAATGAGGATATCAAGGCCAAACACGGATTGACGGCCATTCCCGCTGAGGAACATCCCCAGCATATTCTTCGGGATGATATCTGCCGGCAGCTTATGGAATCGGGATTGCCTGCGAAATCCGGCTGCTCTGCGGATACCCTGTCCGCCCTGCTCATAAAAACCCGTTCCCATCTGCATTGGGGACGCTTTTCCGAGGCGGATGATTGTCTGCGGGAGATGTGCCTCCACTCTATGGCTGGTGCCGTGAGGGAGTACCGGCAGATGGCTCACAGCCGGGATCTCTCCGCTGTGCAGGCAAGGCTCCGCAATGGGTTCAGAACCTATGAAAACCGCGGGCATCTGAAAACCCGGCTGGATTTACTGGAGTCCGACATCATGTCCCTGCGGGGCTATGAGCATGTGGTGTCCGCCGTCGAAAAGGAAAAGCTGGCAGAGTGCTATGAACACATTGCCGCCCACGGTCTCAAGGGAACCATCCTGCTGGAGAAACACCGGCAAAAGATGGAGCAGAATCAGGAAATGAAGATGTCCATGTAATGCTCGACAATAGCATCACCTCCGCTTCTGACATTTCAAGTCGTCAGAAGAATAAGGAGGATCTCTATGCAATCTCAAGTTTACATCCTGATTGGCGCCGCAGCCATAATGTTCGCCGTCATCGGTGGCTTGTCTCTGCTGGCGCATTATTATACTTTAAATGGCATCAAATCCCGCACAGTAGGCGACGGGCAGCACGGCACGGCACGGTTCGCATCAAAGCAGGAAGTAAAGAACACCTATAAACACATTCCATTTCAACCGGAGCTTTGGAGGCGGGGCGAAAGCCTCCCCACTGAGCAGGGAGTTATACTCGGAAGCAAGGGCGAGAAAAATGCTGTCACCGCATTGGTGGATACCGACGATGTTCACATTTTGATGATTGGCGCATCCGGCGTAGGAAAAACAGCGTTCTTTTTATACCCAAATATGGAATACGCCTGCGCCAGTGGGATGAGTTTTCTGGCATTGGACACCAAGGGTGACCTCGCCCGAAACTATGGAAGCATTGCTCAAAATTACTATGGTTACAATGTGTCAGTCATAGACCTGCGAAACCCAAGCCGCTCAAATGGAAATAATCTGCTCACCCTTATCAACCGTTATATGGATATCTGCCGCAGGGAACCCAATAATCTGGCCGCCAGAGCCAAGGCGGAAAAGTACGCCAAAATCTTGGCTAAAACCATTGTCAACCCAGAAGGGGATGCGTCCAGCTATGGACAGAACGCTTTCTTTTACGATGCAGCCGAGGGGTTGTTGACATCGGTCGTCCTTTTGCTGGCTGAGTATTTACCGCCCACAGATGAAAACCCCCAGGAGCAGCGGCACATCATTTCGGTATTCAAGTTGGTACAGGATTTATTGGAACCCTCCAAAGTAAAAGGGAAAAGTCAGTTTCAGCTTTTGATGAATAAGCTTCCCGGAGATCATAAGGCCCGTTGGTTTGCCGGAGCAGCGTTGAACAGTGCGGAGCAGGCGATGGCCTCCGTTATGTCCACGGTACTGTCGCGCCTGAATGCTTTTTTAGATTCCGAGCTGGAACAGGTGCTGTGCTTTGACAGTACCATTGATGCAGAAACCTTTGCAAACGAAAAGTCAGCCATTTTTTTAATTCTCCCGGAGGAAGATCAGACAAAGAACTTCATGGCCGGACTCATGATTCAAAACCTGTCCCGTGAACTGTTTTCCGTAGCCGATGAGAACGGCGGCAAGCTAAAAAACCGTGTGGTTCTTTTTTGCGATGAGTTGGGAACCATGCCGCCGTTTGATATCCTACCCTTGTTTTCGGCGGGGCGCTCTCGCCGGTTAACTTTGGTGCCGATCATCCAGAGTCTTGCACAGCTCGAAAAGAACTACGGCAGAGAAGGCAGTGAAATCGTACAGGACAACTGCCAAGACACCATCTTCGGTGGCTTTGCCCCTAACAGCCAAACAGCCGAGGTATTGAGCAAGGCGCTGGGCAGCCGCACCGTCATGAGCGGCAGTGTCAGCAGAGGCAAAAATGACCCCAGCCAGTCCTTGCAGATGATGGAACGTCCACTCATGACGGCCGATGAACTCAAGTCCATTCCCAAGGGGAGCTTTGTCGTAATGAAAACCGGCACACATCCCATGAGGACAAAGCTGCGACTGTTTCTTGATTGGGGGATTCGTTTCGGGGAGCCTTATACCGTGGAGGAAAAGGCAAACCGAAAAGTGGTGTATGCTGATAAGCAGGCGCTGGAGGAAAATATTGTCCGCAGGCACACAGCCTGCATGATGGTGGATGAAGAAACCGGGGAGATTTTGGAGCCGCCGGTCGGATCAGGAACCCTTCATACCCCGGCATCAGAACCCTCTGAAAACACCATGCGCCGCCGTAGTACGCTCAAAACGTAAAGGAGGTTTCCATGAGTTACTTCAACCACATTTATACCGCCTCGCCCGATGAGCTTCCCCATCGGGCGAGGGCTGTTTATATATATATCCGCGACCGAGCTGGGAAAGGATCGGACTGCTGGCCTGCAGTAAAAACCATTGCCTACGACCTACAACTCTCACGCAGCACAGTCAAGCGCGCCCTCCATGATCTGGTCAAGGCGGGGCTCATTGAAAAGGAATCACGCTATCGGGAGAATGGAAGCAACACATCCAACCGTCTTATTTTGAAAAAATAGCAGGCCACGGTAGAGTGAATAGACGAATTTACCACCAAGGGGTTGTTCCGTTTTTTCGCTGAACCCAGGTGCGGTTCACTGTGAACCCACCAGAACCTCTCACCCTAAGAATATTTATCACAGAAAAAGAACAAATTGTATCTCATAATGTTTTTGTGTAACATTGTAAACACTATTTATGGGAACGCTATTTTTGTAAACTATGAATATACAAACAGAAATTATATGTTACAAAAAAGAGGTGAGAATAGAATGCGGCAGGCATTGGGAAAAAGAATCAATCAGTTGAGAAAGAGTAAGGGATTAACCTCCGAACAGCTATCGGAACTGTGTGGGGTAAATGCGGTGCATATCCGCAGGATTGAAAGCGGTGGCAGCCTGCCCAGCTTTTCTCTTTTCCTGAAGATATGCAATGTGCTGGGAACCTCGGCGGATTATCTGCTTGGAGATCTTCTGGAGCATCCCGTGATACCTGACAGTGTGGAGCAGCTCGGCAAACAGTTTAAACATATGACGCCGGAACAGATTGAAATGATCAGCGAAATGGTTGAGGTAATGATCAGGCATACGACCTCAAAGGAATAGTAAACAGTAAACAAATGAGAGCCTCTTTTCATAGGGGCTCTTTTTCTTGTCTTGTTGTTCTTGCTTTCGTCTTCGATTGTAGCTTATAATGATACAAACAAAAATCATAAGATACGTTAAGGGAGGAAGCTCACGATGACAACAAAAGAAA
>DALYYK010000287.1:0-4206 GCA_031983305.1 Candidatus Fimivivens sp.
GAGAGGAGGACGCTTATGCCCAAAGCCAAACTTTTGCTCATTGAAGATAACCCCCGCATACAACTGGCCAATAAAGATATGTTGGAAATGCTGGGCTATGAGGTTGCCATCGCCATGAACCTGGCCGAGGCCAGAGCGTGCCTTTTGGCCCAAACGCCCGATGTGGCGGTGCTGGATATTATGCTGCCCGACGGCAGCGGTCTGGATTTTTTGCGGGAGCTGCGCCAGAGCGCCGACCTGCCGGTGCTGATGCTGACGGCACTGGGAACCACCGAGGATACCGTGAGGGGGCTTTCCCTCGGTGCGGATGATTATCTTGCCAAGCCCTACGCCTATCCTGTGCTTGCCGCACGGGTGGATGCCTTGCTGCGCCGTGCGGCAAAAGTGCCGGAGTGTATCAACAAGGGGGGGCTCGGCCTTGATGTGACGGCTGGTGTGGCGGTTTTTGACGGCACTGATTTGCTGCTGTCTCAGAAGGAATTTGCCCTGCTGCTGATTTTTGTGCAGAACGAGGAACGCTTTATCAGTGCGGAATACCTGTATGAAAAGGTGTGGAAGCAGCCCATGGCAGGAAACAGCAACACCTTGAAAACAACAATAAACCGCCTGCGGGACAAAATTAAAAGTTGTGGCTATCGAATTGAATGGTCCCGTGGTGAAGGGTACTGTTTCGAGAGGAAATAAGGGCTTCTAAAAAATATTTGTGGCGAGAGTAACAATTTTGTTACTCTCGCCACTTTTGATTTCCAGGCAAGGTAAAATAAGGTGTAGGCTATAGAAGAATTTGGATTTTACAACTTATGCGCATAAACGAGGAGGTGGCTATGGAAATGCGGCCTGAACAAGCTGCAATGAGGCAGCCAAAAATCATCAAGGTTGAAGCCTTTGATGGAGATACCTTTGGCGTAACGCTGGAGAGCGGGCACACCATCCTGCTGGAATTGGGGCACAGGATCAGGGAACCGGCTTTTGCAGCCCTCATCGAAAGTGGGGGCTTCTGCAAGCCCTATACCGACGGCAAGGCAATCTGCTGGCCAGGCGGGGTATCCATCCCGTTGGAGGAGATTTTGGGGATGCTCCTATCACACGAAAGCACAACACAAAACCAAAATGAATATGAGGAGGATTTGAGATGAACCAAACAGGAAAACGAATTGGCAGTCTACTTCTTTCGGTATGCATGGTGCTGACCCTGCTGCCGACAGTGGCTTTTGCCGAAACAGGAGAAAAGGATTCCGGCACGCCGCTTGGGATCAGCGGTGAAATCACCACCTTTGCGGATTTAGACGCAGAGGTATCCGCACAGACAGTGGAAGCCGGTACAGCCGAGGATGAACTAAATCTGCCGAAGGAGCTGACGGCCGCCCTCACCGAGGGCGGCGATGACACCGCAACAGGCAGCGACACAACAAAAGAAACCCAAACCACTGTGGCGGTGTCCGGCTGGACTTCAAACCCGGCTTATGACGGTGATACCGAGGGTGTTTACAACTTTACCCCCGTGTTGGCGTTGGCTGACGGCGTAACCGTAGCCGATGGTGTGAGCACACCCGCCATCACCGTGACGGTGGAGGAACAGCCCGCCGCACCTCAGGCACGGGGTGCGGGGCCATTAAGCAATACTATTGAAATAAACAGCCAGTCCGAATGGGTGTCTCTGATCAGCAACCCATACAGTATCCCCGCCACCGGAGGCGTAATCCGGCTTAACACCAATGTCACGGGCACATTGCAAATCATGACCGCTACAGCCCCTCTGACCATCGACGGCGGCACAGGACACATCATCAACGGAGGTATCGAATTTTCAAAGGCCATCGACTTGACGCTGAAAAACCTGACCGTTAGTCCCACAGGCGGCTCTGGGAATACAGCTCTCAACCTTTCTCAAGGCGGTACGCTGACGACAGAGGGGATAGTCGCCCTGAACGGAGATAAAGGCCAGACAGTCATAGACGGATCCGGCGTGTTCAGCGACAATAACTTGACCATCACGGCAAGCGACAGTACCATCTTCACGGGCGGCAGAGGTACTCTGGGGGGCGGCTCGGGCGTCTGGATGCAGAGCGGCAGCCTGATCCTGAACAGCGGCAGCCCGCAGTTTTGCGGCGGCAGCGGATACGGCATACAAATGCAAAACGGCGGTTTGACCATCACTTCCGGCAACCCTTCCTTCACCGGCGGCGTAACATTGTCAGGCGGCGGATTGAAGGGGGCGGATATAGCCGGCGACCTGACCATTTCTTCTGCCGGCAGCCCTGCGTTTACCGGTATGGGCGGGATTGGGAGCAACGGCGGCCAAGCTCACGGCGCGTCGATACAGGGCAAACTTCTTATTTCTGCCGGAACGCCTGTATTCAAGGGCGGCGCGGCAACCGGCAGTGAATGGGGCAGTTTTGCGGGAAGTGGCGTCCTGGTAACCGACACGATTACTATTTCGGGCGATGCCTCGCCAACCTTTACCGGCGGCAACGGTGCGGCGAGCAACCACGGCGGCAACGGTGCATATTCGTTTGGCGATGTAGCGGTTTCCACCTCCGGGACGGCAACATTTACGGCAGGCGCAAATCAGGACATCGGTTTTAGCATCAACGATGATGGCAGTGGCAACCTCAATCTTGCAAGCCTGACCGGGGTATTTACCGCAACGGGCGGCACAACGGCGCTTACTTCGGCTGCCCCAAGCTATCCCACCGGACTGGCGGAATCACGCAAATACAACGGCACGGCGGCAAGCTATACGCTGGATATGACCGGCGGCGGTACCGTCACCGGTAGCATGGACATCGGCGGTGAAACAGGCAAGGATCTTGCGGCCAACCAGAGCGGCACAGGCTGGGCATGGGACGCCGCCACCGCCACCCTCACGCTCGGCAACACCTATCCCGCGAACAAGCGCATCGAAATCCAGTGCGCCGCGGCTGACGTTGTAAACCTCACCTACACCGGCAATGTAACCGTCACCCCGGACAACGCCAGCTGGGATGCCCTCTACTGCGCCGGCAACCTTGTCATCGCCGAAAACGGCAGCGGCGGCACACTGACCCTTACCGGCGGCAACGACGGCTATTATGCCGGCTTGCGCGTGGGCGGCGACCTGACCGTCGCGAGCGGAATGGTGAAGGCAACGACAAATTCCAGCGGCAGCGGCGATGTCAACTGCGCCGTCCGTGTTCTTGGCGACGCGACCGTCGCAACCGGCGCGAGCCTGTCCGCATCGCCGCTCACAATCCATGGCAGCGGCATGAGGGTTGGCGACTATACCACACACTCCGGCAGCAAGCTCGCCATAGGCGGCACGCTGACCGTCACGGGACAGGCAGTCAATACTATTTTGCAGGTGGCCGGAGGAGGCATAGAGGTGAGCGGCACGCTCACGGCGACAAACAGCCGTGCGGACGGCTACGGCGCAATTATATCGAACGGCGGCCTGACCGTCACCGGCAGCGGAACTGTCAACGCCAACAGCACAAAGGGATACGGCATATCCGCCACCGGCAACGTCGATATCAACACCACCGGCACGGTGGCGGTAACGGGCGGCACCGGGAGTTATGCCTTGTCAACCGGCGGCACGGTTGCCGTTAGCGGCGGCACGGTGAATCTAACCTCGAACGGCGGCTACGGCGCGGTTGGCGGCGACAGCGTGTCCATAACCGGCAGCGCCAGCCTGACGGCGAACGGCGGAACAGGGGACGGTATATCATCCTTCACAGGCGACATTACCGTTAACACCACCGGCTCGGTATCGGCGCAAACCGCCGGCAGCAGTTATTATCCTCTCTACTCAAACGCCAGCATCAACATCCAGAACGGCACGGTGACGGCGACCAACACCGGCGACCCCTCCAACATCTATGGCGGCGTTCTCAACCACACCGGCGGCACGCTCAACGGCAATCTGCCTACTGGTACCCCTACCACAATCACATCTGCGACGGCACCGGCAGACGGAACCTACACGCGAGGGCAGTCCCTTGATATTAAACTGCACTTCTCCGAACCGGTTTACGTCACCGGCAACCCATATCTGGTCCTGATGGTAGGCGTCAATCAGCGGTTAGCCTATTGCAACGGCACCGGAACGGAAACGCTTACCTTCCGCTATACCGTTAATTCCAGCGACACCGACACAGACGGAATTGAGATTCAATCCCCCATTCTTCTCGGAGGCGGAACCATTAAGAATGAAAGCGGCATAGGAGC
>DALYYK010000288.1:0-4178 GCA_031983305.1 Candidatus Fimivivens sp.
AATAGCTGTAAAGCGGGGGAATTTTTGGAGTCATGAACGGCCAATCCGAGATTTTCTCTTTGCGCCGCCTCGCTGATGTGCGATTCCAGCTTGGAGATAAACTCATCCTCGCCCTTATACGCCAAAGAGCTCAGCCGCCTGCCACTGGTGCGGAATGCACCGTTTGTCAAGGGCTGTGTCGCCGACCGCTTCCAAATCATGGCGTTTATCCCCTTCCCCAAAACTTCTTCCATACTTTATTATATTGCGGGCAAAGGGTGTAAATGCCAAAATTCAGGCCTTGCCCGGTGTGCGCACAGGGCCTATTGCTGCGGCGGAACGTAAAAGAAGGTTGTCTGATCCACCATACGGCACCACGGCTGGTGTGAAAGCGTCTCAATAATATCGCTGCGCTTGACGCTTTTACCAACCACCTTGGTCAGATCGGATATATGGATAAGCTTGTTGACATGCTGCTCAAAGACCGCCAGCAGCCGTTTGTTGAGATCATCGTCGGCGCGCACGGCTTTGGCGGGTGCGGACTTGGCGTTGACCAGACATTCGGGATGCTTTTTAAGATAAAGCACAAAGATGCTTTTGATGCGGCTAAGCAGCGCGGGCGTGATATCGGCATGTTCCGATAACTCCTCAAACCGGCAGTTTTTAAGGTCGCGCATGCGCCTATAATTATGGAGCGCACAATAATCGAGGAAGGCGGAATAGCTGTCGCTGCTGTATATTTGCTTTATTTCGTCCATTATGTTAATCCTTTCGTTTTTATGGTCCGGCAACTTAGGGCGTCGGAGCAGAATTGGCGCGGATATCTTATGCACATAAGGCGTAGGACGCAGGCGGGCTAACGCCCGTCAAAGGCAACAACACCGTGTGGCGCAAATAGACCGCAAAAGACAATCTGGTCTTCAAGTCGCCTGGCCATTAATGGCGCGAAGAATTATTATACGCCAAATGGCCGCCGCGCACAAGACTTGACCGCTGATTTGCAGCAGATCAGGCGTAACAAATCAAAACCGCCGGGCGGTGTTAATAACACCATCCCGACGATCTTCGCCATTGCCCGCATAAACAGGCGTTTTAATTACTGTCAGCTGCATAGTCTCCAAATCGTGATGCCAAAATCGCCCGTTCCTCTGAGCAAGCTCATCCAATGTGTCAGCGTAATCGCATCGGCATACCACACCTGATGCACGCCATCCTGCCCGCGATAAGCAAATGACACCGCCTGACTGCCCGCGTCCCGCTGCGGAGCGGCCTTTTCCTGCCGCGACAGCGCATAAGCCTCCTTTTGGGAAAGGGCTGTGACCGACGTGCCCACCCATTCAAAGCCGCCGGTGGCCAACGCAAAATGACGTCTGCCGGGCAGATTGGCTGTTTTTTTGACCAGCTCCAGCAAAAACGCGTCATCCGCCTTGGGGCCCGGTTCACTGCCCGGGCCGTGCAGGTTGTAGCACATAATCACATATTCCGGCCCCTCTGGAAAAGACAGCGCCTCATAGGGGATACCCGGCTCCAACACCACCCGCAGCAGCAGTCCGCGCTGCTGCGTCTGCTGCGAGAGCTCGGTGATAAAATTGATAAAATACCCCCACAGAACCATATCCTTACGCATGGCTTCATAGTCGATCTCGACACCGTCGTATCCGCCGCCCTCAGTCAGCGCCAGAATGTCCGAGATATGCGCGCGCCGAGCGTCGGGCGTCTCCAGTAGCGCATAGAGCAGCGCGGTGTCTTTAAGCGAAGAGCCGCCCTGCGCCAGCAGCTTATCGTTAATAAAGGTCAGATAAGCGGGCCTGGGGGCAGTCTCGCCATAGGTCTGCTCAATCTGCTCTTTGAACTGGACAATGGTATCAGGAATAAACAGACGGTCTTGCGCGTCAAAATAAGCGCCGAAATATAATAGATTTTCTAAGCGGTCGCCTAAGTCGGCAATCTCGGCCATGGCGTCCTCGGCGTCCCAATAGGCCACCCACGCCGACAGCTTTGCTTCCGGGGACTGTACGGCAGGCGGCGCAGAGGCTTCGGACCGCGACAAAAACGCACACCCCGAAAACAGCTGCACCGTAATGAGCAGGGCTAAAAATGTCAACGTCTTTTTTCTCATTGCGCGTCCTTTCCCCCGCTCTTGGACGGGTCAGAGGCTTAAAACGTCTCAATAAACCAGTTTACCAAGCGGTTCCACAGCGTTTTAGCCGTATGCATCGCCTTTTCGGTCGATTTGAGCCGTCCGTCGAACACAATATCACCGCCGTGGTCTCGCTCGGTGATCACAACGTCGCGGAACACGCCGTCGTATACGTTGTCAAACCAATTGCGCTGGCTATAGCTGCGCTGGCTTGGGTGAGCCTCCAGCGTCACGGCGCCGGCGGAGCCACTCTTGAGTTGCAACGCCGTCACCGCCTCGATACCGTCGACCGACACTGAAAGCGCGTTCTGGGAAAGGGAGATTTCCAACGTCTTGTTTTGCAGCTCGTTGAGATCGATATTCGGTATAAATTCCGCCGCGCCCGCTTCGACCGGCTCGGCTTCAGACAGCTGGGCTGCCTGAAGCTGCTCGGCAATCTCCGCGGCCTGATCGACGTTGGAGGCGTATTTAAGCCGCATCTCAAGCGCACGGATCTCGGCCTGCTTTTGGTCCTCCGGCACCGACACACGCACATCACCGTTTATAATATCCAGCCGCTCTGAATACAATTCCTCAAGCACGCCATTGCACATTTGAGAAATAACGAGTTTTTTGTCGCTCACGGCCACGCGGATATAATTTTGAAGCGTTTGATCCGCCCGCAGAAGCACCGCCTGAGAGCCCAGCGCATTGCCGAGCAGCTGAGCGGTCAGCTCAAGGTTTTTATAGCTTCTGCCGTTGAGCTGCGCGCGGCCCCATCCGTCGGGCAGCGATGTCAGGATGATATCATTGTTTACAAACTCCGCCTTTCCGTCGAGCATACGCCACCGGCCCGCCCGATCTGCGTCGCCCGTCACAAAGGCCAGCTCCTGCTGTGTATCGTCCCAAATGCGCATCAGCAGATGGTTGGTCGACCAATGCGGCTGGGGCTGTAAACGGGTAATATCGTAGATCGAATGTGTCTTGTCATTGTACGCAAGGCCCTCGCGGTTGACATTCATCGCAAACAATCGGTAGATGTTGTCGGCGTTGACGCGGCTGGCCGCATCTCCGGTGCCAAACTGCCCAGTGTTGGCGTGCATCAACACATAAAAGGCGGGCAGCGCCCCGAGCTCCTTTTCATAGACCTCCTTCATCAGCTCATAATCAAGGGTGATGCGGTCGGTCAAGTCCTGAAGCCCCTCTTTGGGGATACCATATTCGTCACGGATATAATCCATTAAGTAATGGTCGTATTTGCCATTGATATAAGGGGCCACCATCGAAAATTCCAGCGGATTCAATTCGCCCAGATAGTGGTTGTAGCGATCGTAGACGTTAATGAAGGACAACCGATAGCCGTTGGTGCCCAGCTCCCAATAGGCACTGTCAACCAGTTTTTTCAGATCCTTCGCGTTTAGAAATTTCGGGTCGTCCACGCCAAAATTATCGGCATAGGAGAAAACGGTGGCTATGTTGTTGTACCGATCCATAATTTTCTGGGCAAAAATCGCGGTATCCCGGCGGCCGTCCTCAAACATCAAAAACAGCGCTTTTTCGGGCAGCATTTTTTCTCCGGCATAATAATCGCGGATATCCTGCTGGGTGATGGTGACATAGCCCGAGTCCTTGAGCGCTTTTAGCTGCTGCTCCAGCTGCTCGGTACCGATCAGCTTATTGGTCTTGTTGCGGTCGACGCCCAAATAAGAAATCGCGATAAAGCCGTTGTCCGGCGCACCGGGTGCCACAGCCTCATAGGGCTGATAAATCGACGTTGTCAGCAGCGTAGACAGCAGAAAATAAACGGCTAAAAGCAGCGCGCCCCCCTGCACAACCACGCTGAATTTCTTGCGCCCCTCTTTTTTAGCAAAAATTGAACGCCGCTTTTTGCGCCGCACCGTTTCCGGCTCAGCATGCTCCTGCACACCCGCCATAACGGCATCTGGCTGTCTACTGCGCCCGCGCTTGGGCTTGGCAACATCCGCCGGTGTGTCTCGGGTACCCCAGTTGGATTTCCAAAAGGTCACCCATGCGATCGGCATCTGCCACAGCAACACCGATTCATAAAAAATACAGAACA
>DALYYK010000289.1:0-4171 GCA_031983305.1 Candidatus Fimivivens sp.
TGGCCCCGCAGCCGCAGCAAAGCTCGGCGGCGGTTTCATCGGCGCGCGGGGCGGCAAAGCGCGCGAGCAAGACCGAATCGGTCGTAAAGCGGTGGGTATCGCTGATCGCCGCTGTGATGCCATGTGTTAGCGGTATGAAGGACTGCGCCATAAAAATCCGGGCCTCCGTGATAAGGCCTGTTTGAGTATTCGCCTGCAAATGGATGGGTGAGGTGTTTTTCCACCCCGCTGTGCGGCCGTTTGCATCGGGTGTTAAGCCGATGGGGCCTCTATTTTGCGGGACAAAGCGCCCTATCCAAACATTGTGCGGAATTCCTAAACAGGTTTAATCGTGTTCTTAATTATCATAACACAAAATGGGGGTATTTTTCCATTGTGAAAGAATAAAACCTTGCAGGTACAAAGAAAACTGCCACCTGAGGCATCGTGACGATTGAGGACTCGACATACATGCGTTTCGGCGGCATTGACACCCAGGGGCGCGCCGCAGCAAAGGCGGTTTGCAATAGAAAAAGCGCGCAGCCCTAAAGCCGCGCGCCTTTTGATGTAAGCTTGTCTTAATTTAAGCCTGGTTGGGAGCGCTGACGGGACATACACCCGCGCAAGCGCCGCAGTCGATGCAGGTATTCGCATCGATTACATACTTGCTGTCGCCAGCCGTGATAGCGCTGACAGGGCACTCGGGCTCGCAAGCGCCGCAGCTGATGCATGCGTCGTTAATAACATATGCCATGTGAACACACCTCCTTTTATATTTCGTGTCTATAATAGCATAGATTTTGTTAAAATAATAGCGCTTTGCAAAAAATAGTTATAACAAACCGGCAGATTATTTTTACCAGTCAGATTTTGCGGTGATTTCAGCCCGAATTTTTGCAATCTATGACCCTCAAATATGTTGGCGCGGGCGTTTTAGAGCCCAAACGGGCGGAAAAGCTTTCAAGAAAAAAGACGGGAGAGCGCTGCCGCCCTCCCGTCTTATACAAATTTTGCATAGTATATGAATAAAACGCGCTACCGGCAATTTTGCGCACAGGCGCACCGCGCTCAACCGTTGGTATTTTCGGGCGCGACGGCGGGGGGCTGCGGTTTGTTTTGCTGGCTGGGCTTTGCGCCCGGTTTTCTGGGGGGACGGCTGCCGCGCGCGGGCCGTTTGCCGCCCTCACGGCGGGCATCTTTATCCTCGCGCGGGGTATCGCCGTTATTTTCTTCAGTCGCGGGCTGCGGTTGACGGGGTTCCCGCACGGTGCGGCTATCCTCGCGCAGCGGGATCAGCTCGTGCTTCATAAAGTTCTTAAACGTATAGCTGTCGCCCGTTTCAATTCTGATCTTCAGGTTGCCGGTAAGCAGGTTGATAATCTCAGCCACCGTGCCCGGCCCCTCGGGCGTATTGACGGCAGCGCCGACGCGCGGGGTGGTGCGCAACAGATCTTCGTAGGCGTTCTGCTCATATTTTAAGCAGCACATCAGCCTGCCGCAGGTGCCGGAAATTTTGGTGGGGTTCAGCGACAGGCCCTGCTCCTTCGCCATTTTAATCGACACGGGCTGAAAGTCGCTCAAAAAGCTTGAGCAGCAAAACACCCGTCCGCAGATGCCTAAGCCCCCGAGCATCTTCGCCTCGTCGCGCACGCCGATCTGGCGTAGCTCGATGCGGGTGCGAAAGACGCTGGCCAGATCCTTGACCAGATCACGGAAATCGACCCGTCCGTCCGCGGTAAAATAAAACAGAATCTTGCTGTTATCAAACGTGTATTCGACATCGACCAGCTTCATATCCATCTTGTGATCCAGAATTTTTTGCTGGCAAACCTCAAAGGCGTGGGCCTCGCGCTTGCGGTTTTCTTCCATCTGCGCCACGTCCTTGGGGGTGGCGAGCCGGACGACCTGCTTTAGAGGCTTGACAATTTCCTCCTCAGCAACCTCGCGGTTGGCGACGGCGACGACGCCGCACTCCATTCCGCGCGCTGTTTCGACAATGACCGCCTCATCCGCCTTGGCGGTGACGCCGTTGGGGTCAAAGTAATAAACCTTACCCCCCTCTTTAAATTTAACGCCTATAACCTCAGACATTTTATATTCCTCTTAATTCTATATTAATCCGGCGGCTTTCACCAGCCGGTCGACATTAGCGGCGCAGATGAGCGGAATTCCGACATTTTGAATGCCGCGCAGCGCCATTTCATCTATTATAGCAACAATTTTTAAACTCTGCAACGGCGAGAAATGGCGTTCGCCGCCGGTGAGCTGATGGATCACCGCGCCGCGCAGCGCGGCCAACAGCAGCGCGAATTGCTCGCGCTCTTTTTCATAGTCCGCAAACAGCTTTAAAATCGTATAACGGTCACTTTTTGAAAGGGCGGCGAGCATCGCGGCGGCGTCATCGGTACAGCGGCGGGCCGCAGGGTCGTTAAAACTTTCCAACGCCTGTCCGATGGTAGAAAACAATGCGGCTTGCGCGCGCAGCTGTTCGGCGTCGGCTTGCGGCAGGTGCCGGCAAAGCGCCTCAAAGCGCTGCGCCTCGTTGAGTTCCCCCATGGGGCAGATGGTCAGGCGCGAGCAGACCGTCTCAAGCAGGCTGCCCGGCCCGGGTGCTGTGAAGATAAAATAGGCCGCCTCTGGCGGTTCCTCGATGATTTTAAGCAGGGCGTTTTGCGCCTCCGGTCGCAGTCGCTGCGCCTCGGGGATAAAAAACACTTTGCGGGGCGCTTCGTGCGGGGATATGTAGGCGTCCGACTTGATCTCGCGCACCCGGTCCACGCCGATGGTCTTGCTTTTGCCCTCAGGCAGCAGCACGGTAAAATCGGGGTGGTTGCCGCTTTTAAGCTTGCGGCAGGAGGGGCAGTCGCCGCAGGGGGGCAGCCCGCCTTCTTCTTTACGGCAAAGCAGCATCGCGGCGGCAAACTGCGCCGCCGCGCGTTTTCCGCTTCCGACGGGGCCGGTCAGCAGCAACGCATGGGGAAAACGCCCGCCCTGCCACAGGGCATTAAGGCGGGCGTGCAGCGAATCTTGATAAAGCAGCGGAAAGGTCATGGCTTATACCTTTTCAAAACGTTCGACGTCGGTCACAAAGATGGTTGCGCCGCCCACCGGAACCTTGACCGGGTAGGTGGTGTACATGCCCACGCCGTAAGAGGCGGCGGAGGGAATCGTATGGGTGCGGGACTTGGAATGCTCTGAAACGATGGCGATCACCTCGTCGATCTTATCGTCATCGGTGCCGCACAAAAAGGTGGTGTTGCCGGCCATGAGAAAACCGCCGGTCGTGGCAAGGCGGGTGACCTGAAAGTTTGCCGAGGTCAGGGCCGTTTGTACGCGTGAGGCATCTTCGTTGGATACGATGGCAAAAATAAGCTTCATAAAACCGCCTCCATTTTTAGTCGTTAACAGTATGGGCAACCGGCAGGCGTGCTAATTGCCCGGGCCACATTTTTGTTTCACACTTCTGAACATGGCAGCATTTTCAATGATGATAGGAGAGGAATATGCTTTTGACGTCTTTCAACCCGAGTGGACACTTTTAAGGTCACCGCGATTATCACGGGATACAGGGTGCCGGCTGGCTGCGCGATTCCTTCTGCTATTATTTTACCACAAAGAGCGATTCTACGCCAGCGGTCTTTAAGGCGATTTTAGCCAAATTATCCAGACGCTCGCCCGGCATTAGCAGCGCCACACCGGGCGGGCAGGGGGATACAGGAGCCGCGGCAACGCGCCCTACAGCCTCGGAGAGGGGGAGGCGCTCGGCGGCGGAGAGGACCGCCTGCCTCAGCGACAGCACCCGCTGCGGGTAACAAACTGGCCGGGACAGTGACGGCGCTTCTTTTGACGCGGGCAGCCGTTCGATTAGTGCGGTAACCGGTGTAAGATTATTTTGCGGTCCCGGAATCAATACAATATGCCGTGCCGAGAGATATTCCGCTTCAATGTCGCAGTCGGCTAGCAAAGCCTTCGCCGCGTCGCGCTGCCCTTGGGCAAACAGCAGCGGTATGCGCACAGGGTCGACCAGATCGGGCGTGTCGGCGCGGGTTGCCCAGACGCCTTTTTCTAGTGCCGTGTCCCGCAACTGGGCGACGGCCTGCGCCAGCGCGGTATAGCCGCTGCGCAGTCTCTCCCACTCGGGCAGCAGCAGGTCGGCCGAGAGCAGGATCAGGTAGGAGGGGGAGGTCGAACC
>DALYYK010000290.1:0-4153 GCA_031983305.1 Candidatus Fimivivens sp.
GAATCAGTAGCGCGGGCAGCTGCCGCGGGTTGTCCTCGCTGGCGGCCAGCACCGAAAACGACCGGGATGCGATCACGATTGAGAGGCCGATCAGATTGGCGAGCGTTTTTGCAATGCTGTCAAAGCTGCCGTTATTGAGCTCAAGCTCAAGGAACTTCTGGTTCATCTGCTCAGAAAATTCTAAATTACGGTTGTGCTCGCCAACCATGGCCTTCATCAGCGGCATAGCCAGCTCGACAAACGACGTGTCATGCGGAATTTCAATAAGCGGCACCGCAAGCCGGTCGGCCAGACAAATGACCTCGGAGGGGATATTGCCCAAAAAACGCGTTTTTATAGCCAGCCCAGCCGCACCAACCTCGCTTAAAGCGCCGATCAGGCGGGGCAGTGCCGATACATCGTCCCGTATGGAATATCCGGTCGTAATCACCAGTACATTTTTTTTAAGCCACGGCTGAATATCCGGGATCTCCATCGCGTCAATATAGCCGACAGTGCGATCCAACCCGCCGCTTCCGGCCAGAAGCCTGCAACGCGAGAGTCCACCTATTTGTAACGCATCCGCAACTGTGATAGACATTTAATCCCACCCCTTCGGTTCAGACGGCGGCTTGTGCGGTCATCGCGGGTACACGCGCCTTTAAACCGCGCCAGACCGCCGTTCTACCGGTCGGCGCACCCCGCATCCATTAATCGAGTATACGCTAAAATGGTTGGTTCGGCAATAGTGATATCGATGCGGCGGCCTCAGTACAAACGGCTATGCAGCGTTGTTTTCATCTGAAGCAAGGCGGAGCCGATGGTCGTGTCCTCCGTGGCAGGGCATCGACACGGCAGGGGGGAATTTAATTGTAATTGCAACAGGCACCTAAAAGCCGCCCCGGAGTACTCCGGGGCGGCTTGCATGATACCGGCTGACCACAGTGCTGATTGCCTGTGGCGCTATCTTTAGGGGGCAATTAATTTTTGAATATTTTCGTCAAGCTTCGCGCGGGTGATCTTGCCGAGATTTTTTGCGGCGATATTCCCGTCCTTGTCGATGAATATCGTGGCGGGGAAGCCGCGAATGGCGTATAGGGTCGTCGCGTTGCCGTCGGGATCGTAGAAAACAGGAAAGGTATATCCGGTGCTCTTAATAAAGTTTTCGCCGTCCGCACTGTTCTTTTCTGATTTGGTGGCGTTTAGCATCACAAACTGCACCTGATCGCCGTATTGCTTATAGGCCTCCTCAAAATCGGGCATCTCAGCCTTGCAATAGCTGCACCACGAGGTCCAAAAGTTAAGCACCACCGGCTTGCCCTCAAAGCTGGATAGCAAAACGCTGTTTCCCTCCGCGTCCTGCATGGTAAAGTCCGTCGCCTTTGTGGCGACCTCCAGCGCTTCGGGCGCGTTTGGCAGAACCGGTATTTCGTTTTCGAGCTGTGCTGTGCGGGTCAGCTCACCGGTCGAGGGATCGACGCGGTCTTTATAATTGTTGTAAATGGCTGCCGAGATGATCATCGTCAAAAGAAGCACGGTGATGGTGACGACTAGTTTTCTTCTATCGGTCATGTGCAAACTTCCTTTCTTAGCTGCCGAACAGGCTTAGGAACCGGCCGAGCTGGCCCGTCATCATCAAAATTCCGATGACGACCAGAAAGAGGCCGCAGATAAAATTGATGGTTTTGTAATGGCGCTTAATAAAATCAAAGGTGGCTTTGAGCTTGTCAATCAGTAATGCGGAGAGAATAAAGGGAATGCCAAGTCCGGCCGAAAAGCACAGCAGCATCAGCGTTCCTTGCAAGGCTGAGCCGCTTGCCGAGGCCATGGCCAGCGCCGTACCCAAAAACGCGCCGACGCAGGGCGTCCAGCTGATTGAAAAGATCATGCCGAACGAGACGGCTTTTAAAAAGCTGAGGTTCTCAGTGTTCGCACGGTTTGCGCCGTGAAGGTCAAAAATCGGCTTGATTACGCCCATGAAGCCCAACCCGAACAAAATGATCAGGCCGCCCAAAACGATGTTGATAAAGACGGCGTAATTGAGCAAAAAGCTGCCTAATATTCCGAAGAACAGTCCGAGCAGGACAAAGGCGAGCGTAAAGCCCAGCACGAAGCCCAGCGCATTTTTAAGCGTCGTCGTTTTACCGGTGGTGTCGGTGTTGCCTGCCGCAAAATAAGAGACATAAATTGGCAGCATCGGCAAAAGGCAAGGGGATATAAAGGAGATAACGCCTTCTAAAAATGAAATTAAATACTGCATATTGGCCTCTTTTGCAATAATCTTATCTTCATGATCTCCATTTGCGGTGTATTTATACCGCCGATGATATCCAGAATATCGGCTGAATAACGCAAAGTCGCTAAAAAGCCGAATAAAAAATTTTTTGTTGCGCACTTAAACCATCGAAACAAAGCGGGGTCGCCACAGAGGGCGACCCCGTGCGTTGACAGACTGTCGAAAAGCCATACCTTCCCCGCACGGTGGCGCTTGGCGTGCACCGCCGTGCCCAAGAGGCCCCACAAATGCAGGTGGCGCGCATAATCACGTAACAAGTCTGGATGCGCGCCAACCGACGCAAGGGTGGGTCGGTAACGTGCTCATGTGGAGCATATATTCACCAAGAACCGTATTCTTTAAGCCCCTTGAGGGGTTTGGGGTGAAGCCCCCTACCCGGCGGGGTAGGGGGTTGGGGGCGGGGGTTCGTTCCTGCGCGGCAGCGCTAAACAACTTCCGCCGTTTTAGCACGGTCACCAAAAACGCATAGCTTTTTTGGCAATCTGACAAAACGGGGTCGCCACAGAGGGCGACCCCGTTTTGCATCGCAATAGAGTTGGAGTGAAATTTAAGACCTGTTAAGGCCCGAAGTAAATCTTAGGTAAAGTGGCGTTGAGACTTCTGATTAGGCCAGAGACTGCCCTAAAGCTTTGCACTGCGCAATGCCGTCGGCATCAGGCGCTTCATTGACGATCAGGCCGTCGCCAACCAGATTGATGCCCGCGTCGCTACAACGGGACTGCCAGTCGCGCATCCACTGTCCATCGCCCCAGCCATAAGAACCAAACAACGCGACTGCTTTACCGGTGAGTCGTCTCTCCACCGCGCTAAACATCGGCGCAAACTCAATTTCCTCGAGCTCCTCGGCGCCCATTGAGGGGCAGCCGAACGCCAGCGCGTCAAAGGCAGAGATCATATCAGGTGTAAAATCGGCAGGCGTAAATAGCGACACCTCGGCGCCCGCCTCTTTGGCGCCGGCGGCAATTTCGTTGGCCATGGCCTCGGTGTTGCCGGTGCCGCTCCAATAAACAATCGCAATTTTCTTCATGATGATGTTCCTTTCAAAACTATAATATGTCCATCCGTATATCCGTGGCGATCATTAGGCCGCCACGGTCAACTGAAGGATGCTGCGTCCGTTCTCAAATAGCGTTTTATAGACACCGAAGCATTTGCGGTACTGCGCGAACAGCTTTTCGGCGTGTTGCGGCTCGGAATAGACCTTCCAAAAGCCACAAAGGCTGAAGTCTCTGCCCTTATTTTGTATAAAGCCCTGCACGTCGCGCAACGGATAGCCCAAAAAAATGCCGATCTCGTGCGGAAAACAATCCGCCGCACGGATATGACTGCCCAGCCTTTCGATATAACCCTCGAGGCCCTGACAGTCCGAAAAGCCACAGCCGTCCAAAAAGCGGGCAACATCTTTGCGAGCCAGCAGCTTTGAGAGCATGGCGGGTCTAAACACATAGACGAGCGCACCGGCAGCGGTGTCTTTAATCAACCGAACCTGAACCCCTTTGTTCAGGAAGCACACGTTCCAGCCTTCTATGATCGTTCCGATATCGTCCCCCGGCTCGGTCTTGCAGTTGAACAGATTGCCGACCTTGATGCCGGCCAGCGTCGGCGCGCAGTGCTCAATCAAATGGCGTTCAAACTTAGTTGCCACAGCATCCCTCGCATCCCTTCGGGCAATGATTTTTGAGAATGGCTCTGAGCGCGCAAAGGCTGCTGCTGTGACAGCGTTCGACGCGGGCATTGTGCCGTTTTGCTTCGCCCAAGGCGGTAATGGCCATCTTGTGCGACACTGTATTGGTAAACAGAATATACAGGTCGGCGGCCCCGAGTTGCTTTCTCATTTCTCCGCCGGTTTTGGTAAAGACCTTGGCACGTTTATAGCCG
>DALYYK010000291.1:0-4117 GCA_031983305.1 Candidatus Fimivivens sp.
CGCCTGTTTCGCTTTAACGGCGTTAAAGTGCATCATGCTTTGCCCCAGCCGGCCGAATTAAGTAAAAAACTGATCAAGAACCTTATTTTATATCCTTTTTTCGATAAGCCTTCACAAATCAAGATGGGCTGTGCGGCATTTTACACCGCGCAGCCCATCTTTAATTATGATGATGAAGCCATCGGCTTTGCCGGTGGAGACTGTCAAAAAACGATACCCCAGAAAAAGCTGCGCAGTTAAAAGTTTTGGGCAAGCTTTTTGGTCCACATTCTCAACGACGTATGTGCCGTTGAGAATAAGCCTAGCTGCGCCGCGCTTGTTTTGCGCTTAGGGCGCAAAACACGTCCCATCGCATTTTGTTGCTAAAGCCTCGATTGGTTTTAGCGACAAAATGCCGATCAGAAAGCTTGCAGGATGTATTGACCGCGCCGCGGCAGGCATACAGGCCACTTGCTGCGAACAGCGCAGTCAAGTTAATCACGAGCGCGCCCTATATGCGCGCGGTTTACAGCATCCCACACGTATTTTATCATTCAAAAAGTGCAGGAAGGGTGCCAAAACAGCCCAACAGGCTGTTTTGATGGGGAACCTTATGCCCGAGGGTTTCCCGATGCGCGTTAAGCGGCATTCATTCTGTGCAATTTACTAAACTGTTGCCGCGTTATTGCCAGCCTGCACCGGCCGCCTTGGCTTCAAGCACCGAGCGAAGCGAATGACAACAATTTTGGCTTTATTGCACATAACCTTTAGGGCTTAACCGCTTTATTAGTTGCGGCGCGCGTGATGCAACCGGCGGAATTCTCAGGGCCTTTCGAGCGGCGAGCCGGTATCGTGCCCCTTAGCGCTAGTGCAAACCATAGATTTAACGCGCGATTTTGATTATTTAACTGTGCTTGAGCAGCAGCGCCAGATACGCCGCCGCGGCGTATTCGCGCGGCAGCAGCCCAGCTAAAATGCGCACCGCTTCACCGTCCTTTGTCTCCCGCAGCATGAGCTGTGTGATCGACGCCGACATGCTGCGCGGCTCCATCGATTGCAGCGCCGCCGCAAGAATGCGCTTGATATCCTCTCTCGGCTGCAATTCCAGCGTTGGGAACACCGTGGGCACCGCGTGGTACAACCGCAGTAACTGGCTGTTGAATTTCTCAAAGGTATATTGCCGCTCGGGTGAGATGCCGTAAACCGCGCCCGCTATTTCCGCCGCGCGGCAGAGCTTTTCCGGTGCGTGATCCTCCCAGTTGGGTTTCATCAGAAAATCGATGGCGGCGTCCTTTTCCACCGTGCTGATCGTGCGCACCATCGGGTTTTGAGCCAGCACGGCAATGCGCTCCCACAGGGCCGCGAGGCCGCCCTCAAGCGCCTTGAGGTTCTTGGCCGATTCGCCGTGCTCAAAGGTGTAATAATAGCCGTCAAGCTTGCGAAAGGCCTTCATCGTGTCGTAATAGCCCAATAGGCGGTTGCGGGCAAAGATGTTTTTATCGAACTCAAACACCGCGCCCAGGTCCCAATACGAGCGGATGCGCACAATCTCAGCGCCTTGCTCGTTATCCGGCTCGCGCACAAAGCCGATGCCGTCTAAATCGACCGCGACAATATGTTCCGCCCCCTGAGCGATCGCGAGGTTGATCGGCACATTGTCGTAATAACCGCCGTCGATGTACCGCACCCCGTCGATCTCATAGGGTGAAAAGACAGGGAAGCAGGAGGAGGAGGCCATGAGATAGCGGTAAAGCATGCCTTCGGGTATCTCCTCGAGCATCGGCGTGAAGGCGCGCATTGAGGGCAGCTCGACCGTCACAAGCCCGAAGCGGGTCGACGACGCGCGCACCTTGTCCTCATCCACCGCCTCTTTGATCAGCGCCTCGAGCGACGAGGAGTCGACGCTGCCTTGCAATAGCGCATCGTTGACCGCAAACTTGACCATATCCAGCGCGCTGTTGATGGTGCGGATGTTGGTTTTGCGCTCCTCATGGAAGATGTTCTCATACTCGATGCTGTTCCACAGCGCATCGGCGATCTCAAAGGTATTCTGCACCATAAGCGCGCCGTTGATCGAGCCGATCGACGTGCCGGTGATGATGTCAAATTCCATCCCCAGCTCGCGGAAGGCCTGCCACGCCCCCATCTGATAAGACCCCTTCGCGCCGCCCCCACCAAGCGCCAGCGCTTTTTTACCCATGCAAAATTCCCCCTTTTATCCTATATCCAATAGAAGATACACATAGATTTGCGTGAATTTTCGTCGTCCGTCAAGGCGGGCAACACGGTCAGACGATAAAAAGACCGCAAAGTCGGATATTCATATTAACGCGCGATACCCATATAATTTGCGAGGTTGGCGCTTTTATCCAGCACGCCGGTGATCACCGGCCTTTTGCAGGTCATCAGCGTCGTGATACCCGGGCCGTGCCCCATGACGGTGCAGTCGGAATGCACGACCACGCCGACCGACACCGCGCCGGTCAGGTAGCCGCGCCCGAAGGTGTTGTCACAGTTTTGCAGCAACACTATGTCGCCGTAGCAGAGTCGGTCAAGTCCGCAGCGGACAATTTCATCCCAATCGGCGGTCATCAGGTCGTAGTCGCCGGTGTGGCCGGAGCCCATACCCTGCCCCGCGCCCATCAGATGCGCCGGGATAATACCCGCGACCGGCACGATCAGCTGCCCGTTTTCGACCGACAGCTTCATGCGGTCGAGCAGCGCCGGGTCTATGCCGGTGAGCATGATATCCGGAAAATCGAGCAGCGAGAGCCCCTGTCCATAGGCCTTGATCAAAATGCGGTCCTCTGGCAGCATCTTCTCCATGTCCTCGTCCGAAAACCACAGTAGCGTGTGCTCGATACCGCCGTGAAAGCCGGTGACAAAGCCGGTGGCGCCCTTGGCCTCGCCCGAGACGATTCTGGCCGTGTTGCCGACGCAGGTCAGCATGACGAGCGCGTCGTTTTCCTTGTCGTTGGGGTTGCTCATGCTCACACCCGGTTCGACGTGGTCGCACACCTTGTCGAACACGCAGTCGCCAAGCCTGACATTATAGGTGATGCCCCCGACGCTCGGCAGCACGCGGCTGACACCGTCGTGGCACAGCTTGAACACGCCGCCGCGCCCGATCGTAGGGTGATGTATTCTGCCCATGACCGACTGCATAACCAGCCGGTCGCGGTTGTCGCGCAATGTCATAATCAAATCCTCCTGTATTGTGGCGTTAATTTAGAGTTAAATTTACTATTATTTTACTATGCTTGTCCCGAAAAGTCACGCAAAACAGCGCATACGGCTTCTGAGCAGCCGGAAAGGGAGAATTCCCGTCATAAACTATGTGGAAAATATTTGAAGTCTGTGCTATGATACTAAAACAATGAGCAAAATCTGGCGGTGAATATTTTATGATGGAAAATAAAAAGAAAATTCGAGCGGTGTTCTGGATTATCGTCCTGTCCGGGTCGCTGCTGCTCGGGGCTGCGATTGGAGCGCTTGAGATCAGCCATGGCGGCAAAAACGCGCTGCTGGCTGTGTGGCTCGGCGCTGTGGCGGTGGCGGCGGTCGCCATTGACCTGCTGTGGTACCACGCGTTTAACCGGCGGCTTAAATCCTTACAGCCAATTCTGTCGGAGGAGGGTGACCCCGACCGCTATATTCAGGAGATCAGCGCGCTGCTCGAGGGTAAGCGCTCACCGCAGCTGCGCGGCGTTCTGCTGGTGAACCTGTGCGCAGCCTACTGTGACAAAGAGGAGTATGACACGGCCAAGGCACTGCTATTACAGGTGAACCCCAAAAAGCTGTCACCCATCAACAGACTGGCTTATTGGGCTGATTTGGCTTATATCCATTTTCATCTGCAAGAGAATGCGCAGGCCTGCGCCATTCTAACGCAGCAGGAAAATGCCCTGCTTAAATTCAAGGAAAGCCCGCATCTCGGCGGACTCGTCGCGATTTTATTTGCCTTTCAAAAAGTTGCCCAAGGCGATAAGGCTGCGGCCAAGGCGCTTTTAGCGCAGGCGCGTCCCCTGTGGCTGACCGCGCGCAATGCGCACGATTTTGAATATCTCGAGCAGCTTTGCCGGACAGACTGACATTAAACGAATATGCCAAGCTTTTTTTGCTTAAAAATCCCCGGCTG
>DALYYK010000292.1:0-4113 GCA_031983305.1 Candidatus Fimivivens sp.
CGGGCCTGAATGGCCCGCCCCCTTGCTGTAACCTTTGCTGCCCTACAGCACATCTTTAATAACGCGCAAGGCATTTTTATAACAAATTTTATCAATTTCGTCGCAGGTAAAACCCTCTTGGTTGAGCGCTTCAGGGATTCTGATCAGCTCGGCGCTGTTTTTGAGTTCGCATGGGCCGCTAAAGCCGTCAAAATCGCTGCCGATGGCCAGCACGTCAATACCCGCGATTTTTTTGATATGCTTGATATGCGCGACCATCTGCGCGACGCTGCCGGTCTCGTCGTAGCCGAGAAAGCGGTGGAAAAAGTTGATGCCGGTAACACCGCCCTTTTCGGCCAACGTGCGCAGCTGCGCATCGGTTAAGTTGCGGCGAAAATCACGCACTGCGCGGGCGTTGGAGTGAGACGCCACAAACGGCTTGCTCGAAATACGCGCCACATCCCAAAATCCGCCATCCGACAGGTGTGAGACATCCACAAGCATCCCTAAGCGATTCATCGTCTCGACGAACTCAACGCCGAAGGGCTTAAGCCCCCGCGACATGACAGCCGGGTCGTCTGAATTCGGGTAGCCCAGCGTGTTTTCAAAGTTCCAGGTCAGCGTGATCAACCGCACACCCATGGCATAGAGCTTCTGGAGCTGCCCGATATCGTCGCCGCAGATGCCGCCCTCTTCCACCGTGAGAAAAGCAGAGATTTTCCCATGATGCCGGTTGGCCTCGAGCTCCTTTGCGCAGCGTGCAAAGCAGATGGCGTCGCTGTTGGCCTTCATTTCGCGCTGGAATACCGCATACATTTCCTCCACCCGCTCAAAGGCTTGACGGGGGGCCGAAAACTCCTGTAGCCGAACATACATCGCAAAGAACTGGCAGAATACATCCGCCTGCCTAAGCGCGGGAATGTTGACGCTCAGGTCGTTTTGGGCCAATCGCTTATTCTGTACAAGCAGCTCCGATATCGTATCGCAGTGCAGATCGATAAAAGACATCTTGTTACCTTCCTTCAATAGATGGCCTGTTTACGCAAACATCGACATGATCTTGCCCACAATCAGGCCGCCGCCGGTACCGATAACATAGCCCATCAGCGCCATCAGCACGCCGACCGGAACCAGCGCGCCCGAGTAGGCGCCCGCCAGTATCGGAGCCGAAGCCGTGCCGCCGATGTTCGCCAAGCTGGCCACGCCGCAGGTGAACATATCGAGCTTGAAGATCTTAGCAAGCGCAAGCAGGAGGATGCCATGAATCGCGAGGATCATGAAGCCGGCGGCAATCCACAGCGGGGCGTCGCTCAGCTCCGCAAAGCTGGCGCGGGAGGCAAGCAGCGCGATGACGATATAGAGCAAAACGTTGGCTACCTCCGCCGAGCCGGCAATCTTTGCAACCGGCGTAACGGCGAAAATCAGTCCGAGCAGCGTAACGACCAGAACCGTCCAGGTCGCCTTGTCAAGGAAAGGAGCCGCCGCCTGAATCGCAGCGCCGGTATTCTGCGAAATAGCCGAAACCAGCAGACCGCCGCCGATGAGGAAAATGAGCCCCGGGAAGGTGATCTTATCATTCTTGACCGCCACGTCAGCCTCAAGACGGCGGCTGACTTCGTCAAGCGCGGTGGTGTCGGCCTTGGTCCATTTGTTGAACTGGGGCGCAAAGTTGATGACCCAAAGCAAGAACATAACCCAGATGGAGTAGTCAATTGAATCGACCACAAGCGCATAGGCCATGTCGGACTCGCCAATATCCAACGCGGCTTGAATGGCGATCATGTTGCCCGAGCCGCCAAACCAGCTGCCGCAAAGCGCCGCGAGCGCCTTCCATGCCTGGGCCCCGAGCTGGGTGTGCAGCGTGGCGTAGGTGACGATAAAACCGATGCCGATCGAAAGGCTGGCTGCAAAAAATCCGCCAAGCATACGGGGGCCAAGCTTGAGAATTTTGCGGATGTCGCAGCGCAGCAGCATCACAAAGACCATGGCGTACAGCAGGTTGTTTTTAAGCACGCTGTAGGTCGCTTTGGTGGCGGCCATATCCCACAGGCCGGCGGTACAAAAGATCATCGCGAACAGATAGAGCAGCACGACCGGCGGTGCGTATTTGAACACCTTGGATTGCGTTGTCTTTTCGAGCATGACCAGTGAGGCCGCCAGAAAAACAAGGAATGCGATGTAAGTAAAGCCATTGGTAATCATTCGTTTTCCCTCCTAAGTGATGTCGTCTACTGTTTCTTTTTCCCTCGCGCGTTCTGCTACTTAAAATCTATTCACCCCATTCTAAATTTTTGCAACAAAAAAAGATCCCACGGCAAATACTGCCAACGGGATCCCGCTTTCGTTGCAGGACAAGGTAATTGTCCCACAAAAAACAAAACCGCTGTTATTGACTAGAATATTAACATAGTTTAAAATTTATGTCAATTGATCCTCTAAATAAAGCGACAATATTGTTGTATTTTGCTATATTCAATCAAGTTGTTTGTGTAAAATGCATTTGAATTCTGTTATGACCGACATTTTATGCCGCTGCGCCGGTACGCTATACGGCGGATTGGCTCAGTGCGTAGGCACACTTTTTTCTGTTATATGGGCTGATATTGTAAGAGCGGGCACACGGCCTCGCATCCACCGTGCTATGTCCGCCATGTCTCACTATGAGGCACTAAAAATTGTGCGCCTGCTCCGCTGATAGCCTATTGACTTTTGTGTTGTGGCTATGGTATATTTATTAGGCTGTTTTGACAGTGTGCCATATTAATGGCATCGGGGTGTAGCGCAGTTTGGTAGCGCGCTTGGTTCGGGACCAAGAGGCCAGGAGTTCGAGTCTCCTCACTCCGACCAATAAAAAGCTTTGGAATTTTTATTCCAAAGCTTTTTTATTAGCCGACCGCTGCGGCGGGGAATCCGCTCGCTTGCGCTCACTCGACGTGCGGTAGGAACGGTTCCCCCCACACACCCTCCCTTGCTGATGCGGCAGGAGGCGTGCAAATCCTTTGGTAAAAAACAAATGAAATAACTCATAAAAAGGCGTCTTCTATGCAAAAAAACATGGATCAAGGCTTACGCCTCATCCATGTCTTTTTTATTCTGTGCTTGCGGCAAAACTGCCGTCATTCAGGTGCTGCGGAGCCAGCGATATCAATCAGGCATAAAATACTTTTTAAAAACGGCCATAGCTGAACCAGCTATGGCCGTTTATTAAGTGACCGTCTATTGGGGTTTAAGCGGCTTTCCCTCAATAATCTCTTCCACCTCCTCGTACCCTTCTGAAAAAGCGAAGTTATAACGGGCGGGGAGCGCAAAAACATAAGCGGCATTTCGTCCAAGCTCGCTAGGTGGCATTGGCGCGGCGCCCACGCTTAGCATTTCATTTTGTACAGCCTGCCATTGGGATAACGTGAAGATCATGATCGGGATATCCTGTCTTGGACTTTTTTGCGTCCACGCCGGATGGCGGATAGAAATCATGGGGCCTGATTCCGTTTGTTTGCCCGACGCAAGATCGGTGCCATTCCAAGCGCCTGTAACCAGCGTATAGCCCTGCCAGTTCTTTGGGAGCGTAAAATCAAAGCCGTATTGATCGCTTTTATAGATGATTGTCGTATCGGCTACATAATCTCCGAGCGTCACATCATCAATCAACCATCGGCTGCCGTTATACTGAACATCCAGCGCAACCGCGCGTTTTGCCGCGGTACCGTTGTTTGCCATTTCGGCACTGGTCAATTCAACGATATATCCCTCGATTTTGTAGCATTCATCCGAACGTTTCTCTATAGATTTAATGTCGATGTGGTCAGGCCAGGGGCTTGAAACAAGCCTGCCGGGCGCATTTTGCGGATCCGCCTGCCACTTAGACAAAAGTTGTGGGGTAACATATTCACCATAGTTTTTCTGAATAGCGTTTTTGACATCATCACTCAAAAGCGAAACCAATTGCAGTTTTTTGCCAAAATCTCCAATCAGTTCTATGACAGCAATAAGCGCGTCCTCGGCTTTATCGCTTGCTTCATTTGCCGCACTTTCGCTACTGTTCCCTGATGACATACCTCCTTGGGAGCTCTGGGAATTATCAGCGGAATTATCGGCATTTGAATTGCAGCCAAACATTGAGCCGAGAATAGAAAT
>DALYYK010000293.1:0-4103 GCA_031983305.1 Candidatus Fimivivens sp.
GCGCGCAGGGCGTGGGCGGCCTTAGGCTGCGTGGCGGCCATCGCGGCGCTCACGGTCGACGAGACGGGGCTGCTGCGGCATGGGCTGTCGCAAATCAATGCGCCCGGCAGCCAGATCCGCAGCCTTGCTCAGGCACCCGCCGCGGAGACTGAGCTGGTTGAGCGGTACGAGACGATCCGCAGCAGCTCTATTTTAGAAAAGCGCAAGATCATCTGGGGCATCGCGCTCGATTCACTTTCAAAATATTCTGCAACCGAGCTGGTTTTTGGCCGGGGCGGCGGAGAAAATATTATCTTGTATGACGCAATTACCGACCCGCTGGATGCGGTTTATCCCGATCGTCAGGCGCGTTTGGGCGCACTTTCGGCGCACAACATGCTGCTGGCCGACCTGCTTGACGGCGGCATCCTCAAGCTGGCCGCCTTGCTTTATCTCATTTTGGCGTCGGGCATCAGCTGTATTCTAATCGCCGTTAAGAGGCCGTTCACCGGCCTGCCGGTCGGCATGATTCTGGGGGTCTGCATGGTCAACAGCCTAGTGTCAAACCGCTTCGGGCTACTGTACGACCGTTATTTTGTCCTGTTGGCGGCGTTGGCCGCCATTGAATATCAGTCGGTCAAAGCAAAAGTCTCTGACCGGCAAATAAGGGGAGGGAGCGGCAGATGAACCACCGCATCGCGATGGTGACGACGGCGCATCCGCACGACGACGTGCGTATTTATCACAAGCAGGCCAAAACGCTGGCTGGGGCCGGTTGGCGGGTAGAAATTATCAACCCCCATTTTGGGGGAACGGACGAAAACGGCATCCGTTTTTGCAGGGTGGCGCTGCCCGCCGGACGGCTTTGGCGTATGCTGGGCGCGCGCCGCGCCGCGGCCGAGGCGCTGCTGCAAAGTCGCGCCGACATCTGCGTGCTGCACGACCCCGAGCTGCTGCCGTTGCTCTCAGACTTGCAGCGTACAGCGATTATCACGGCCTATGACGCGCACGAAGACCTGCCCGCGCAGCTGCGTACCAAGCCGTGGATTCCTTCGCCGCTGCGCGACGCGGCCGCACGCTGGGGACGCCAATTGCTGGTGCGATATCTGCCGATGGCCGACGGCGTTCTCACGGCCACTGACGGCATCGCTCAGACGCTACAAGGGCTCAACAGTCGCATCTGCGTCGTGCAAAACCGCCCGACACAGACCGATTTTGTTCTGTTTGACGCCGCGCGCACCGCTGTGACACCGATGCGAAACGCTGTTTGCTATGCGGGTGCATTGACTGAACAGCGGGGACTTTACCGCATGATACGCTGCTGCCACGCGGCGGGCGCGGCGCTGCTGCTGGCCGGGGCGTTTGAAAGTGACGCGGTGCGCCAAAAGGCCGAGGCCATGCCCGAATACGCGTGTGTGCAATACCTCGGTGTGTTGGGGCGGCAGGGTGTCGCCGAGCTCTACGCCAAATGCGGTGCGGGGCTGCTGTTGCTTTGTGATACGCCCGCTTATCGCGAGAGCGAGCCGATCAAGCTGTTTGAATACCTCTGCGCAGGGCTGCCGGTTGTCGCCAGCAGCTTTTCGCACTGGCGCACGGTAGCGCCGGCTTCGGGCGTGGCCTTTGTTGCCGCTGACAGCGACGATGAGGCGGTTTTAGCCATTCGGCAAACCTTCGCACACCCGATGACCGTGGATATCAAGGCCGCGCGGCAGCAATTTGGCTTTAAGGCGGACGAGGAACGGCTTTTGCAGTTTTTCGATGCGTTAGAGCAAAAAGGGGGACGGCAGCCATCAACATTTTGATCATCAATCAATACGCGGGCTCCCCAGAGATGGGCATGGAGTACCGCCCTTATTATCTGTCGGCGGCGCTTGCGCGCTTAGGGGCGCACCCGGCGGTGCTGACGGGCAGCTTTTCGCATCTGCGCAAGAAAAATCCTGAGGTTAAAAACGACCTTGTACGCCTTGACGTACAGGACGTGCCCTATTGCGTTTTGCGCACGCCGCCTTATACCGGCAACGGGGCGCAGCGGGCCAAAAACGCCATGCAGTTTGCGGCGGGCATCTGGCGGTATCAGAGCCAGCTGATCAGAATGTTTAAGCCCGACGCCGTCATTGCTTCCTCAACCCATCCGTTCGATTTTTTTGCGGCGAGAGCGCTTGCCAAAAAAAGCGGCGCTGCGCTGCTTTTTGAGCTGCATGACATCTGGCCGCTCTCGCTCATCGAGCTGTACGGCTTTTCACCCAAGCACCCGCTGATGCGTCTGACCGATTATCTGGCGCGCTGCGCGCTTGAGCAGAGCGACGCGGTGGTGTCGCTGCTACCAAGGCTCGACCGCTATTGCGATGACCGGAAATTCATCCCCAAGCGCCTGGCATATATCCCCAATGCCTTTGCCTTTGAAGCGCAGCAAGAGCCGCCTCAGCGGCATCTACAGACTGTGCAAGAGATGCGGGCGCGCTATTCGGCGCTTGTGCTATACGCCGGAGGCATTGCGCGCGCCAACGCGGTGGACGAGCTGTTGGCCGTCGCGGCGCTTCTGCCCGGCGTCGGCTTTATCTGCGTGGGCTCGGGCGCTGAAAAGGACGAACTTTTGCGCATGAAGCCTGAAAACGTCGTTTTTTTGCCGCCGGTGGCGCATCCGCAGGTACAGGCGCTGCTGCGGCAGGCCGATCTGCTGTGGCTGGGCATGCGCAATCTGTCGGTCTATCACTACGGCGTGGCCATGAATAAGCTCTATGATTATATGGCGTCGGGGCGGCCGGTTGTTCTTTCGGCGCCCTGCAAATATCACCCTGTTTCTTATGCAAAATGCGGGATAACGGTGCCCGCTTCGGACAAGATACAAACACGGAATGCGATACTTAGAATGCTCTCTCTGACCGAGCGGCAGCGGCAGACAATCGGCATGCGCGGCAGGCGAGCCATCGAGCGGAAATACCGCTATGAAGAGGTCGCAAAACATTATCAAACACTTTTGGAGGAACTGAGCGGTGGGAAGCAGAAAAAGATATGAAAAATCTGTTGTTGGAACGCGTCAAAAGGGTCTTAAAGCGCTTGTAACATGGTTTGCAGATTCCATACAGGGTCTGCTGTTTCCGCCCAAGCTGCTGGTTAAGCTTAAAGGGGAGCCTCAGGCGCTTTATCCGCGCATGAGCAGAAGGGAGATCCGCCATGTTGCTGCCGCCATTTGCAAGGCTTCCCTGCGCAATGCAAAATGAACGGGTGCTGCCGTTTTATCACGCATTGCGTCAAAAGCAGGGGCAGCTTGTGATCAAGCGCGGCATGGATATCGTTTTGGCATTGCTGCTGCTGCTGATTCTGGCGGCGCCGATGGCGGTTATCGCGGTCATGATCTTGGCCGAGCGCGACGGCGGGGTGCTGTTTCGGCAGCAGCGCGTGACACAGTATTTAAAGCCCTTTACCATCTATAAATTTCGTACGATGACATCGCGAAAAAGCCCGCAGGCCCGCATCACAGTCCACAACGACCTGCGCATCACGGCGTTGGGCGCATTTTTACGCCGCTACCGGCTCGACGAGCTGCCGCAGCTCTTTAACATTTTAAAGGGCGATATGAGCTTCGTCGGCCCCCGGCCCGAATTGGACTGCTTTGTGGCGTGCTATGACGATACCATGCTTTCAACACTGCTGCTGCCCGCGGGCTTAACAGCGCCGGCGTCGCTGAAATTTTGTGATGAGACAAAATATCTCGACGCCGACGACAGCGAGAGGGTGTATAAGGAGTTGCTGCTGCCGCGCAAAATGGCGCTCAATGTCTCTTATGTCCAACAATTTTCGATCAGGGGGGATATTGCGGTACTTTTTGCGACGCTTAAACATTTCCTGAATGCACAGGTTGACGAATGCGATAAGAACAGGTAAAATAAAAAAGACATCAGAGTGCGGTTTCTTTTACGCGAAGGGAACCCACTTAATTTTTTGAAACATTCGGTTTTGAGAATGCGCTTTTTTTGGGCGCAGAGGCAAAAGATAGAATTTTATTTACGGCGATGCAATAATAATGGTTTGTTATCGCACATTATAGGCGAACCGCTGAGATTGGTGGTGTGCAGCAAGCGTGATCGACACAGAGCTGGTCCGGTCTGCAAAAGAAGGGAACA
>DALYYK010000294.1:0-4097 GCA_031983305.1 Candidatus Fimivivens sp.
CATTTTTATCGGCCTTGTCTTACTGATGTTTCTGGCATATAAGGGTCAGTCTATTGTTTGGGTCGCCCCCGTCTGCGCCGCTTTGGTAGCTCTGCTCAGCGGCATGAATATTTTAGATACATACGTCGGAAATTATATGGAAGGTCTCGCGGGCTATGTCAAGACATGGTTCCCCGCCTTCTTCCTAGGCGCTGTTTACGGTAAAGTGATGGATATGACCGGCTCTGCCCGTTCGCTTGCCGAAAAGCTGGTCAGCATTATTGGCGCGCAGCGCGCGGTAGCGGCTGTTGTTCTACCCTGCCTTTTAATGACCTACGGCGGCATCTCGCTGTTTGTTGTTGTTTTCGTCATTTATCCGATGGGATATGCGATTTACCGCGCGGCGAATCTTCCCAGAACGCTGCTTCCCGGTGCAATTGCCTATGGCGCGTTTGGCATCACCATGACAGCGGTTCCCGGAACGCCCCAAATTCAAAACCTCATTCCGATGGACTTCTATGGCACCACACCGATGGCCGCGCCGGCCATGTCTATCGCGGCAATCATCATCATCGGTATCCCTGGCTACATTTATCTTGAGTGGCGCGCACGCCAGTGCCGCAAGCAGGGCTTAACCTTTGTGGAGGACGCCAAGCACGTCGAATCCGCGCGCAGCGACGCGCTGCCTTCCTGGCATTGGCTGGCCGGCCTGCTGCCCATCATCAGTGTTATTGTAACGCTCAACGTTCTTAAATGGCACATTGTCATGGCTTTATTGTCCGGAATTGTCGTTTGCTGTGCTATCAACTTCGCACAGTTTAAAATTCTGCTTCCCGCGATCAGCGCGGGCGCAAACGGTTCTCTGACCGCAATCATGAACACCTCCTGCGCGGTTGGCTTCGGTTCTGTCGTTAAGGCGGTTCCGGGATTTGCCGCATTGACCGGCATCATGCTGAATATGCCGGGCAGCATTCTCTTCTCTGAGGCGGTTGCGGTCAACGTATTGGCGGGTGCAACGGGCTCCGCTTCGGGCGGTATGTCCATTGCTTTGAGCGCACTTGCACCGCAGTATTTAGAAAAAGCCATGGCAATTGGTCTCAATCCCGAATATCTGCATAGAATTGCTTCGCTTTCGTCCGGCGGTCTTGATACGCTGCCCCACAACGGCGCCGTTTTGACGCTGCTGGCGGTTTCTAACTGCACGCATAAGGAATCTTATTGGGACATCTGCGTCACCACCTGTATCATCCCTGTTATCGGCTCGTTGCTGCTTGCCCTTATCTGGGGTGTTATGATCTAACAAAGGCCGCATCTTTGAATATAAAAAGCAAGAAAGGAAGGTAGAAAATTTGAATAACAAATTAGTAACCGCCGCAGAAGCTGTAGCTGCGATTAATGACGGCGCAACGATTATGGTAGGCGGATTTCTCGGCACAGGAACGCCGGAAATTTTAATAGACGCGCTGGTTGCCAAGGGCGTTCGCCACCTCACTGTCATTGGAAACGACGGGGGCCTCCCCGCAAAGGAGGGAACCACCGCCCGCGGTATCGGCAAGCTGCTTGAGCGCGGAATGATTGACCACCTCATTGCATCCCATGTTGGTATGAATCCGCTCATCGGCAAGGGCATGAACGATGGCACGCTCAAATGCACACTGGTCCCTCAGGGCAGCCTTGCGGAGAAGATTCGCGCAGGCGGAGCCGGCTTGGGCGGCGTGCTCACACCCACCGGCGTAGGAACCATTGTCGCCGAGGGAAAGCAAGTGATCAACGTCGACGGCAGAGATTATTTGCTCGAGACGCCTCTGAAAGCGGACTTCGCGCTCATCAGAGCTTCCATCTGTGATGAATACGGCAACTATAGCTGTGCTTTGGCTACCAAGAATTTCAACTATGTGATGGCCATGGCCGCCGAAACAGTGCTTCTCGCATCTGAAAAGGTTGTCGGAATCGGAGAGCTACACCCTGACACCTTTACCATGTCGGGCATCTTTGTAGATGGTATTGTAGGAGGTGAAAAGCCATGGCAGATTTAAAAGCAAGAATCGCGGCAAGAACCGCTAAGGAGTTTAAAAACGGCAACGTTGTAAACCTCGGAATCGGACTTCCAACCATGGTCGCCAACTATCTTCCCGAAGGCGTACAAATTATTCTCCACTCGGAAAACGGATTTACAGGGTTGTCCGCTGCCGCGGAGCCCGGCAAGGAGAATGTGGACGTTATCAATTCGGGCGGCAGCTATGTCACGCATATTCCCGAAGCAAACTTCTTCGATACGGCAATGAGCTTTTCCATCGTCAGAGGCGGACACGTTGACGCGACCGTTCTCGGCGCCATGGAGGTCGATGAGCACGGAAATCTTGCCAACTGGATCGTTCCGGGCAAGATGGTCGCGGGAATGGGTGGCGCGATGGATCTTGTTGTCGGCGCGAAAAAGGTTATTATTTCGATGCTGCACACCCAAAAAGGCGAGCATAAAATCCTTAAAAAATGCACCCTTCCCTATACGGCTCTGGGCGTCGTCAAGCTCATCGTGACTGAAATGGGCGTCATGGAGGTAACCCCCGAGGGTTTGCTGCTGACCGAGCTGCACCCCGACTATACGCTGGATGAAATTCGCGCCGCTACAGGCTGTGAGTTACAGATCAGCCCCAACCTCAAACCCATGGACGAGGTATAATCCCTTAATTTCTATAATCACATAAACAGACAGACCACCCCAAAAACGGGGTGTCTTGCAAGAGCCCTACGGGTTTAATACAAAGCCAGCGCCTAAATGACGCTGGCTTTCATTTTATTCAGGCCCCAAGCAAACGGATATTACACCATAAATCTATTCTAAAATAGTAGAGCCGATTTGGGGGATACTATATCTGCCAAGGGGGATAAAAAATGAAAATGCTCTTTGATGCGGTCTATTATGAACCAGCCGCGCTTAACTACGAATTAGGGCAAATGCTCCGGATTAAATATGCTACTTTACCTTGGACTGAAATAGAGAATCATAATCATATACCCGAGCTGGCAGCTTCGGGAAATCATGACTTTTCAAAGTTAAAACGCCATCTCATCATAGGCCTGAGAAAAACACACAAATATGTGCCAAATCACAAGGTTTCCGACTGGTTGGTGCCCTATACCTCCTCAGGCTGCCGCGCCATGTGTTTATATTGTTATTTGGTATGCAATTACAACAAATGCGCCTATCTCCGCTTGTTTGTTAACCGTGAGCAAATGCTGGACCGCCTTCTTAAAAAGGCGGCTGCCGCGCCTGTATCGCAAACCTTTGAGATTGGCAGCAACAGCGATTTGTTGCTGGAAAACACCATTACGAATAACCTCATCTACACAATTGAGCGTTTTGCACAGGAAGGCCGCGGACACCTGACCTTCCCGACGAAATTTGATATGGTAAATCCATTGCTTGGCCTTAATCATAGAGGCAAAACCATATTTCGTATGAGCGTGAATCCCGAAGAGATCATCAGCCGCATAGAATTGGGGACATCTCCGCTGCGCGCACGAATCCAAGCGCTCAATGCTATGGCGGAGGCCGGATATCCAGTGGGGCTGCTTCTTGCGCCCATTATTCTGCTGCCTGAATGGAGGCAATTGTACGGTCGGCTAATTGAGCAACTGGCTGATGAACTAAGCCAAAAGGTCAAACAAAACGGTTTTATAGAAATCATACTAATGACCTACAGCTTCGTACAAAATGCCATAAACACCGAGGCATTTCCCAACGCAATAAAGCTTTTAAGCCGAGAGAACATGACTGGACGCGGACGCGGCAAATATTGTTACCGGAACGATGTGCGGTTTGAGGTGGAGTCCTTCTTGCGGCAAAGGCTGTCTGAGCAGCTTGCAAGCATGCCGATATTATATATTTCCTAATAATGTCTTCAAACTATTGGCAGATATAAAAAGGCGCGATCGCTTTTTACAGCCGTCGTGCCTAAAATCAGGTGTAATAGAAGCGTGTATACCATCATAATGTTTAACCGCTCAACCAGACTTCTTTTGCCGCAGGCATTTTTAATTTGCGCATCGCCGATAGGCGGCGCTTTTTAGATTTATTAAATAAAAGCTTAAAAGACCATCAACCATTATGCTTCGGC
>DALYYK010000295.1:0-4075 GCA_031983305.1 Candidatus Fimivivens sp.
CTATTATGTGGCTTGTTAACCGTGGTGAATTTCAAAACAACTTGAAGATCAATGAGAAACCGTTTAGAAACGAATATTATTCTACGGAGGATGAGGTGAAAAGCCAGAGGATCTGTTTTATGCACGAGCCTCTGGCTTTTTCTTTTGAAATGCAGGGCATAGGCCTATCTTGAACCTTTTTTCTTGAGATTATCATCTCAAGCGTAATAAGTCCTAATTATGTTCACGAAAGATATGGTGCTGTTATTATAAGCAGTCGATTTTAACAATCAAAGCCAGCAGTTTTCTTGTTCCCCCGGCGTGTTTAAAGCCTGAAAGGCCGCTGCACAAAAATGATCTACCAGACCGCCGGGCGTTCGTTCTTTATAATCAATGATAATGGACCCTTTATTGTGCTCAATGCAGTTTGTTGAGAAATAGGCCAGCGGAATGCTGACCTCGGCATATTGAAGCGCCGAGCGGCAGACAAAAGTAACACCTCGGTTGCAGCTGACCAGATTTAAAGCACTTGAGACACTGGTTGTTTCGACTATCGCTTTGGGCGTCACCTGATAGCAGCGCAGAACCTCGTCCGACATGATGCGCATATTCTGCCACGGGCGCAAAACGATAAAGGTTTTATCTGATAACAGTCGCAGATCAATTTCCAAGGGGTGCAGACGCTGTTTTCAGAGAGGTCAAACAGTTTTTCAAGCTGGGGTGTACGCAACGCCACCAAAAGCACGGGATCCGCCTTAATCTTGCAATAGGAGACCGAGGGCGTTGTAGGAGGCAGATTTGTCAGGCACAAATCGACATTATTATTAAGCAAAGCCCGTTCACACGCGCGCGCCGTATATTCCACGATGTTGATTTGCGCCTCGGGATACTGTTTGACAAAGCGTCCGATCATTTTCGGCAGAATGTAAGCACCCAGATAAGGCAGGGTACCAATGGATAGGCGTTGCTTTTCCAGCTTGTGCAGCGTTTCAAATTCGCGGTCCATACGGGACTGAAGCTGCTGAAATGACGCAATATATTCCAAAAATTTGACGCCCGCAGGGGTGATGTCCAACGGTATCTTGCTTCGGTCAAAAAGCACCACGCCCAGCCGCTTTTCCAAGTCGTGTAAATAGCGGCTCAGCGAGGGTTGAGAGAGAAAAAGCGCCTGCGCAGCTTTCGAGATACTTTTATGATCAGCAATAGTCTGAATATATTTGCACATGCGTTGGTCAATCACAGTCGGTTCCTTCCTTTCAGTATAGTTACGCTTTGAAGACGTTCAAAACCGCGGCTGCTGATAATAGGTCGCTTGTTATTTAAAACACAATCTATCCTTAGCCCATTATAACCTAAATTTTATTTTCTGCAATGCCCACAAGCTCTAATATCAAGATATAGTACCGACGCTATATCTTTTATGAGCGATTAAGTATTCGACTTTTTGAAGGCGCTCTTATATCATTAATTCCAGAGAGAACCGGTTCTCACAGAATGTCCGGAATGTCAATTTGAGAGGAGCAAAACCATGGGTAACAGTCATGCAAAAGACTTTAGAAAGGCGGTGTCAGAAAATGCATTTTTAACGCTGCCTGGAATCTACGACTGCCTCAGTGCGCGCATCGCAGAAGAGGCGGGCTTTTCCGCATTGTTTTTATCGGGGGGCGCATTGGCGTACAGTAGGCTGGGTGTGCCGGATTTTGGATTTCTGAACCTGACCGAATTTGCAGAGTCCATTAAGAACATTGTCGCCTGTGTTAAGGTTCCGCTGATTGCGGATGCCGATAACGGCTTTGGCAACGCCATTCAGGCTGCCTATACCGGCAAGGTCTATGAGCAGCTTGGCGCGGCGGGCCTGCAAATCGACGACAAAATTTTGCCCGCGACCGATCCCAACAAAGATGAGATTGTCGAATGGGGCATGATTGCGCCAAAAATTAAGGCGGTGCGCCAAAACGTCTCGGATGATTTTGTTATTATCTACCGCACCTGTGCCAATCTGTATGGCTACGGCATCGACGAATCGATTCGCCGCGTGAACCTCGCAAGGGAATGCGGCGCCGACTACGCCTATGTCGACGGCATCCGTTCGGTCGCGGAGATGGAGGCGCTGTCACAGCAGGCGAACCTGCCGTTAATGATTAACCTCAACGAGAAGGGCTTTTGCGGCTCGCTTCCGATAGAGCAGATTAAAAAGCTGAATTATTGTATCGGCCTTTTCCCCATTTCCACCATGCTGGCAGGCGCAAAGGGCATGATGAATGTGCTGGAGGTGTTGGCTAAAGAGGGCTCCACGCTCTCAGCGCGCGACACCATGGTGAATCCGCCCATCGTTGTTCACAACATGATGGGGCAGACCGCTCTCGTAGAAACCTATGGCAAGCTCTATAAATAATCCGATACAGATAGACATATATGATCAAGCAGCTGAAAAATCAGATGGCCTTTGCGGATTACCTTGCGTCAACCTATACCTTTAAAACTAAACCATGATGAAAGCGGGATGTATTGAGATGACATTAACAGATGTATTACAAGATTTCGCCTATTTAAGTGTTCTGCTTCTGATCGGATTTGAAATGAGAAAACGCATCAAAATTTTGCAGCGCTATTTTATCCCGACATCCCTTATTGCCGGTACGCTTGGCATGTTCTTTGGCCCGAACTGGCTGGGAACGGTTTCCGCGGTTCACATTCCGTTCTCCGGCAGCCTGTCGCAATGGGCCGGTGTGTTGGTTATCTTTGTCTGCGCCACGATGTTTCTGGGTATTGAGCTGGGCAAGGTCGGGCGCGACGGCATGGCTACCACCTTGCTCGCCGGTGTTTGCCATCAGGCCCAGATATTAATCGGACTTGGTGTCGCGGCTGTTTTCGGCCTGTTTACCAATTTGCCGTACCAGTTCGGTTACATGGGGGTCTGGGGCTTTTATGCAGGGCACGGCAACGCAACGACAGTCGGCACCATTATCCAGCAAGCGGGCTATTGGGATGACGCTGTCGGCGTCGGCGTAACTTTTGCAACCATCGGCATTGTCGCGGGCATTGTCATCGGCATGATTTTAATTAATTACGGTGCGCGAAAAGGCTTCACGCATGTTAAAATGTCTTTTGAGATGATGCCCGAAGAGGAGCGCACCGGCTACATTGCCCCGGGTAATCGCCCCTCGATCGGAAATGCCGTTACCAATGCCTCGTCGCTTGACCCGATGGCGTTTCAGCTTGCCATTGTGGGTATTGTCGTGGTGTTAGGCGTGGCGGAGCGCGCGCTGCTCATCAAACTCAGCCCGGTTATGAAGGGTTTTCCGCTGGTTGGCGCGGTGCTGGTTTCAAGCATGATTGTCGGCTATATCATCAACAAAACCAGCCTGAAGCAGCGCGTTGACCGCAAGCTGATGAGCCGCATTACGGGAACGGCGCTGGAATATATGATTACCGCCGCCATTGTCACGACGTCCAAGCAGGTTTTTACCGACTACGCTCTGCCACTGATGATCATTTCGGCCCTGATGGTCATCGGGAATATCCTCGTTTGCTTTGGTCTGGGTAAGCGCTGGCTTTCGGAAAGTTGGTTTGAAGTGGCTGTCGGCCTTTATGGGCAGTGCTGCGGCGTACTGGCCACCGGCCTCATGCTCGTAAAGGTTATGGATCCTTCCAGTGAGACGACCGCCTCTCAGTGCATTTCCACCTCCAGCACGTTGGGCTATGCATGGCAAATTCCCTACATGATTGTCGGCTCCATCGCCATCTACACAGCGCCGCAGCTGACAACCATTATTTCGGCCGTCTTCTTTCTGTTTTGCCTGGTCGGCGGTGAGGTGCTGTATGGCAGAAAAAAGAAGGTGTCGGTCAAGCAATAGGGCGATATTAGAAAAAGGAGCGTTTTACCTTGAAAAAATTCATTGTTGGTGTCATACAGCTTGATTCGCAGGATGACAAGCAAAAAAATCTCACCGATGTAGAAGGCTACATTGCGGAGGCCGCCGCGCGTGGGGCCAAGCTGGTTTGTATGCCGGAAAACGTCAACTACGTCGGGCTGGACAGCAAAGGCAGCGCCGAGGAGGTGCCCGGCGGCGAGAGCTTTCAGTTTTTTGCCGCG
>DALYYK010000296.1:0-4048 GCA_031983305.1 Candidatus Fimivivens sp.
CGCAACAGGCGCCACTGGCCCAACCGGCGCGACGGGTGCAACCGGCCCGACCGGTGCAACAGGTGCTACTGGCGACCTCGGCCCGACTGGCCCGACCGGCGCGACCGGTGCTACCGGCGACCTTGGCCCGACCGGCCCAACCGGGGCGACGGGTGCCACGGGTGCCACCGGCGCGACAGGCGCTACCGGCGCAACTGGAATAGGTGCCATTATCCCGATCGCCTCTGGTGGCGTTACAACGCTCGCAACGGTTCTTGGCGGTCTTGCCAACACAAGCGCGCTGGTTGCTTTTGGCAGCAATGATATCGCGGTTGCTGTCGGTGGCATCATCGACACAGCGGCACTGTCGAGCATGGCCTTCTCCATGCCGGTGGATGGCATCATCACATCGGTGGCGGCTTATTACAGCCTTGCTGTGGCTGCCACGCTGATTGGCTCGACGATAACGCTCACCGCGGAAGTCTACAGCTCGCCGACGCCCAACGATTCCTTTACGCCTATTGCCGGCACTCAAGTAACGCTGGCGCCGACCCTGAGCGGGTTGGTTGCGGTTGGCGCAACCTTCAGCGGACTCGTCGACGGGCTTGCGATTCCGGTAACCGCCGGCACAAGATTGCTGTTTGTCATGTCCGCCGACGTGACCGAAGGCATTGACCTCGCCACGGTGCTGACCGGGTTCATCAGCGGCGGAATCGGTATCGCTTAACGCTGATCATGCCTTAACGACCCAACGCATGACGCATATACCATGACAGGTTCGGAGCGCCTGCATCCTGTGGGCGCTCCGCCTTTCTGATAAAATCTAACCTCCGGGAGGGCATTTGAGTGTGTAAAATCAGCCTGTGCATGATCGTGAAGAATGAGGAAGCGCATCTGGCCAACTGTCTTTCATCGATCAAGGATATTGTTGATGAAATTGTCGTCGTCGACACCGGCTCCACCGACGCGACCAAGGAAATTGCGCGCCGCTTCACCGATAAAGTATTGGATTTTATCTGGGTGGATGATTTTTCAAAGGCGCGCAACTATTCCTTTGAGCAGGCCACCAAGGACTATATTCTCTGGCTGGATGCCGACGACGTATTGCTTGAGCCGGATCAGATCAAGCTCAAGCAGCTTAAGGAGATGCTGGGGCCGTCGATAGACGGCGTGATGATGAAATACAATACAGGATTCGACAAAACAGGGAACGTCACCTTCAGCTATTACCGCGAGCGTCTTGTCAGGCGCGAAAAGCAGTGGCGCTGGAAGGAGGCCGTTCATGAATATCTCGAGGTGCACGGCCATGTCATCGAGTCAGAGGTTGCGATCACCCACACCAAAACCGGCGGTGCCGCACCCGGGCGCAACATCGCTATCTATGAGCGGCTGCTTGCCGAGGGCGGCCAGCTTTCGCCAAGGGGCCTGTATTACTATGCGCGGGAGCTTAAAGACAATGGCCGATTCAAGGACGCCATACAATTTTTCAGCCTGTTTCTCGACACGGGAAAGGGCTGGGTTGAAGATAATATCACGGCCTGCGCCGAGCTGGCGATCTGCTTTGAGCGTGAGAACCGGCGCGAAGATCAGCTTAAGGCGCTGGTGCGCAGCTTTGCGTATGACACACCGCGCGCCGAAACCTGTTGCGCGCTGGGCTATGCGTGGAAAGTGGTCAAAGATTACAAGCGCGCGGCCTTTTGGTTCCAGTTGGCTACGACGCTCAAAAAGCCGGAAAACAACTGGGGCTTCATCCGTGAAGATTGCTGGACGTATATTCCCTGCATTGAATTGGCGGTCTGTTACGATAAGCTAGGCATGACCGACCTTGCCGAGCACTATAACGAGGAAGCGGGAAAATTTAGGCCCGACGACGCCAGCGTTGCGTACAACCGCCTTTATTTTCAAACGCGAAAGCAGACAGCGCCGTAAGGAGATGCTTGCGCTCTCGAATATATTCGATAAATCATCAAAGCACTGGAAGCAAGCACCGTAATATGGTAAAATAAAAAATCAATGAACAATAAACGGAGGCCAGCCTGTGAAAACTGTTGCGGGGCAAAATAATCTGCTGATCATCTGGCGGCCCGTTGGGGACGGCGCGGAGCTGGCCCGTGTTGAGACGGCTGACCGGGACGTGGTGCTGCCCGAGACGATACAGGGTCTGCCGGTGACCACGCTGGGCAGGCTCGCCTTTGATGCCACTGAAGAACCGCCCGAGGGCGAACGGCTGCGCATCACCTGCGGGCCGGGCGGCGCAGAACCGGACAACCAGCGACTAAAGCGGATCACGCTGCCCCGAACGCTGCGGCGGGTGGGTGACTATGCGTTTTATAACTGCTCGCAACTGCGGGAGGCGCGCTTTTTAAGAGAGGTCGAGCATTGGGGCGTCGATGCGTTCATGAATTGCCGGATGCTCGATACCTTTTTTGTGCGGGTTGCCGACGAGCGGGCGGAGAATATTTATCATATTGCGAGCGCTTTTTCGCGCGAGCTGGATATCACGGTCGAATACCCCGGGGGGCCGCCCGCTCGGTTGATCTTTCCAGGCTATTCGGAGGCCTATCAGGAGAATATTTCGGCGCGCTGTTTTTTCTACGAGGTGCAGGGGCCGGGCTATCCCTACCACAGCATGTTCAAGCGCCGCGCGCTTGAGCTTAAGGACTACGACCGGCTGTGGCCGGCGCTGCTGGCGACCGAGCACGACCCCGACTGCGCGCTGCGCATGGCTTGGTACCGTCTTAAGTTTCCGCGCGGGCTGACGCCCGAGACGACGGCCCAATACCTCGACTTTCTGCGCCGCAACGTGGACGCGGTCTTCCAATGGTTGCTGGGCCGGCGGGATACGCGTGGATTGGCGTGGTTTTTGCCGCAGGCGCAGGCTGGGCAGGAGACGCTGCGTACCGCCTGCGAAGCGGCGCGCAAACTGGGCGCGGCTGAGGCGCTGGCGCTTTTACTCGAGGAGCAGCACCGGCGCTTTGAGCGCGGAGCGCAAAAGACCTTTGTATTATAGCGCTAGGGCGCGGCGCTGATGCCGCGTGTACTCTAGGGCTGTCGATATAATATACGCGTTTTGGCAGCCGTGCTAAAATGTCAGAAAATGCTTGCGCTGACGCGCAGGAACGACTCCCACCCCCGGCGCTTACATGTTCTGCGGAACATTCGGGCATCTTCCACTACGTTACAGATGCGAAGCGCCTCGCGGGCGGGACGCTGTCCCCCGCGTGCCCCCTTGACCTCCGGTGGGATTTTGGAACGGTAGGGTTTGAGGGCTTAAACGATTGTTGACTATATGCCCCATGTGAGGGTGTTACCTACCCACGCACCGTCAGTGGGCGCGTATCCAGACTTCTTACGTGATTATGCGCGCCACCTGCATTTGTGGGGCCTATTGGGGCACGGCGGCGCTTCCATCGCACCGCTGTGCGGGGAATGTATAGGAACAAGCAATAAACGAATAAAAGGGCTAATATCGCTCAAGGGCTGCGGCAAAGCAGTCGACGCTATTTAAGGCATATAAAGAGGGGGGGGAACGGATGTCGGACAAGAAGACGCTGGCCGAAGTCGGTCTGATGATTTTGCGGGCGGCGCAGAGCGAATTATATCTGAACCTGCCTTATCTCGACATGGCGCTATGCGCGCTTGAATTTTTGCCCGATGAACAGATGACGCCGACGCTGGCCACCAACGGCGAGCAGCTCTATTACAACAGCGCCTATCTGTCCGAGCGCTATTTGCGTACCCTGACGGGGCTCAACCGCACCTACCTGCATGTGGTGCTGCACTGTATGCTGCGGCATCTGGCCAAAAAGCGCGGCAAAGAGGTTGAGCTGTGGGATTTATCCTGCGACATCGCGGTTGAGAGCATTCTCGACGCGCTATCGGTCGATTACGCCTGCCTTAAAGGGCTTGGCGCGCCGATGCGCCGCGGTCTTTACGCCGATTTGCAGACCCGTATGCGGGTGTTGACCGCCGAGGGCATCTACTACGAGCTGCTGCGCCGCCAGTTGCCCGACTATGAGCTCGCCGCGCTGCGACGGGAGTTTTTTGAGGATGATCACGGGCTGTGGGC
>DALYYK010000297.1:0-4001 GCA_031983305.1 Candidatus Fimivivens sp.
CGCCCAGCGGCGTGTAGCCGTCATAAAACACGGCGGCCCCCACCCGAAACGCCCCCGCCGCACGGTGGGATAAATGCGTCTGCATCGCTTGCAACAGGCTGTCGGTGACGGCATCTTTAAATCCCGCGCTGTCCAAAATTTCAAGGCAGGCGTCAGCGGTAGCGGCCTGCATGAGCGCAACGCAGGTTTCGCGGTTCGCGCCGCAGCAGGCGGCATGGGCGGCAAACAGCTCGGTTCGGCAGTCGGCAATGCGCGAGTGGGTGTTCATAATGCCGCCCGCCAGCTTGACCGCCTTGCCGATATGGCTGACCAGCAGCACCTCCGAAAAACCGTAGACCGCCGCGAGGTCAAGGCAATCGCCGATAAAATTGGCGCATTTGACCTGCGGAACCGCATGCAACGCCGAATGCGTGCGCGCGAAATGCTCGGCGTAGTTGCCGGGCGTGAGCAACAACCGTTTATGGCCGTTGGCGGCGTGCATCTTAATTTCGACCTCGATGCTGTCGAGCAGCGCTGAGAGGCTCTGCGGCTCGACAATGCCGCTGGTGCCCAGAATCGAAATGCCGCCGAGAATGCCAAGGTTCGGGTTAAAGGTCTTTTGGGCGATCCGGGCGCCCTCGGGTGCAAAGATCGTCACCTGCATGCCGCCGCTGTGGCCCGCCGCCGCACAGGCCGCACGCACCTGCTCGGCGATCATCCGGCGCGGCGTTGCGTTGATAGCCGCGGCGCCCACCGGTTGGTCGAGCCCGCGTTGGGTCACCCGTCCAACCCCCTCGCCCCCGTCGATGAGAATCCCGTTCTGGGCGCATTTTTTGACCGAGGCAAAGATCAGCATACCGTCGGTGGCGTCGTGATCGTCGCCGGCATCCTTGCGCACGGCACAGATCGCTTCATCGGGCAGCAGCACAACTTCTTCAAGCTCGGCCTCGACCCGAAGGCCCCGGGGCGTGATCAGCGCGGCGGTATCAAGCCGCCGGCTGGACAGCAGCATGGCCGCAGCCGCGCCCGCAGCCAGCGCCGCGCAGCTGCCGGTCGTATAACCGCAGCGCAGGCGCTTGGCCCCGCTGACAATATAATGCTCAAAGGCCATGCCGCCCCCTCCTGACGCCGAGCTTCTTGTTATGCCGATCTTCGTTTGAATGCAACATAGACGGGCAGATCAACTTTATTTCTCACTGATATCAAAGCAAAAATGGGCTATTGCCCGCTGTCCCTATTCATCCAAAGAGTCTCAAATTTGCCGCCGATACAGCCGATTTTTCATCGTGTATTGTTATTTATAATACCACAAACGGCGCCGTTTGTACACGACGCCGCCCGTTTATTCAAAGCCCTGCGTCGGTCGGCCTTCGTCTAAAAGGCGCAGCCGGGCAAACCGCCCGGCCGCGCAAACAAAACGATATACCGTATAGATACCCTATTTTTTAATCTGGAGCAGCTCCTTGGGCAGCTCGGCGATTTCGCCGCTGCTAAGCGTTCCCGATACGACCACACTTAAATAGCGCAAATCGGTCAAGAGATCAATCTCGTCACCCTTTTTAAGATCCCCACAGCCTCGGATGACGCGCAGCTTGGGCCGCAGTGTATTTTCGGCGTTGTTTTGAATGACGATGCCCATGGCTCCGTTGCTCAACGACACAACCGACCCGAGCGGATAAGCCGCCACCGTGCGTAAAAAGCATTGCAGCAGGCTGTGGTCAAAGTGGATATTGCTTTGCGCCATCATATATTCAATCGCCTCGGCCGGCATCCACGCGCGCCGGTACGACCGGTCGGACGTCAGCGCGTCGTAAACATCCGCCAACGCCAAAATGCGGGCATAGATGTGAATTCTATCCCCGCTCAGGCCATAAGGATACCCTGTTCCGTCATATTTTTCGTGATGGCAGGAGATGCCGTTAAATATCCGCTGCGTCATGTTCTGGTTATGCCGCAGCCGCTCAATCGAGCGCAGCGGATGGGTCTTCATCTCCTCAAATTCCTCGGCGGTCAGTGGGGCGGGTTTATTGATGATCTCGAGCGGAATATCAACCTTACCGATATCATGCATCAGACCGCAGAGCGCCAGCTCATTGAGCTGCTTTTGGTTATATTTAAGCTGCATGCCGACCAGCACGCTGAGCATGGCAACATAAACCGAGTGGGAGTAGGTATAATTGTCATAGTCCTTGATGGTCACCACATCGACGAGAAAAACGTCCTGATGCAGAATAGACATGACAAGATCTTCGGCCATGCGCATACCCTGATTAAGCGCATGCTTTGAGAGCGTATTGGTCCGCTCACAGTCACCGAAGATACCCTTCAACTCAGAAATGACCTTTTTCTTATAAGTCGGTTCCAGAATTTCGATGGGATCGATATCGTTGGCCAGGGCGCTCTCAATATACGCGCCGCCTATTTCGGCCTCTATCAACCGATGAATAAGCGCCGCGTTAAGCGTCTGCCCTCGTGCCAACAAGGCAAACATCGAGCCATAAGCCGCGATATCCTTGGCCAGCACCATGCCCGGCTTTAAAAAATGCGTTGGAATATAGATCATATAAGACCTCACAGAGTAATAACCGTTATAGCGGAACCTAAACCGCTAAAAATATAATGTACCTATTAAACCAGATTTTTAGCGTTTTTTCAAGCAGTCTTGCTATGATCCGCCAGAAAATCTAACATATTATGCACACATAAAAAGAACGCCCTAATCCGAGATCGTTTCAGGGCGTTCTTATAGGCAAAAAGATGAGGGCGCGGCCATTGATGTAAAGATGGCAGACAATCAATTTTATGATGCGCGGCCTTAAAAGGTTGGCTCCGCCTCGCTGATCTCGTAAGGGCTGGTTTTGTTAAAGCACAAATACCAGTCTTTGCAAACTAGGTTCAAGCTGGCCGGGTCGTAAAGCCGGCGATAAAGCTCTTCATAGGTGGCGGGCGCGGGCACCAGCGTGGGCGCGCCGGGAATCCAGTTTGCAGGTGTGAGCACGTGATCGCGGTCGGTGGTTTGCAGCGCGTCAATCAACCGCAAGATTTCGTAGATATTCCGGCCCGTCGTCATCGGATAGATGATGATGGCCCGGATAATCTGCGCCGGGTCAATGACATAGACGTTTCGAACCGTTTCCTGTCGGCTGATATCGGGCGCGACCATGCCGTAGAGCCGCGCAATATCGCCAACCCGGTCGGCCAGAATCGGGAAAGGAATATCGATGCCGTTCGTCTGATAAATGGTGTACACCCAGGCCAAATGCGAGGGGTTGCTGTCGATGCTCAAGCCCAACAGCTCGGCGCCGCGCTTTTCAAATTCCTGATAAAGCTGGGCGAAAGAAATAAACTCCGACGTGCAGACCGGCGTAAAATCGCCCGGGTGCGAAAACAGAATCAGCCATTTGCCCTTATAATCGGTCAGGCTCACGCGGCCAAAGGTTGTGTCCCCGCTGAATGGGGGCGCTTTCATCCCAATGGTGACGTGCCCTACAATCTCATTGCAGTTGATAACGCTGTTGCTCAGGTCCATCACTGTTACCTCACTCTCGTTTCACTGCTTTATTCTATGCAGCCACCCCGACGTATGTTCGCCACAAGGTTGCCGTCAAAAGGTTTTATGATTGGATTCACGCGCCGCCTCTCGGAACGTTTTGACCGGGCGTTGGATCTTTTAGGAATATAACCCCAGGCATTTTAGTAATAAATAATGCTCCTGCGCGGGGCGAGCGCCATACACTGCCGGATGATGATGCCGCTAACCTCGTTTTTCTCCTTTAAAAAAGCTTTTATCTTGCGGGTCTCCTCACGCTGTCTTGCGGTGCGCACCCGCCATTGCCCGCAGGTTTTGTGGCAGCCCTCATAATAGTGGCTGCAACCTTTTGCACAGGGTAATGCCATAAAAAGCCCTCCTCTAAATGATTGCGGCACATGGCCTTATTGATAATATAAGCGCAGGGGTGCCGCTCGCATGCCTTTTTTTAAAACAAAAGCCCAACGGGCAAAGGCGCGCGCAGCTCCCGACC
>DALYYK010000298.1:0-3386 GCA_031983305.1 Candidatus Fimivivens sp.
CAGCGCCCATAGAAACGCCTTGGCCTTTCCGCGCTGCGCATCCGTTTGTGTCATTAAAGTCACCGACTCACCCCATTAAAAGAAATTGCAGGTTGTTTCAATAATATAGTATACCACAAAACCAAGATTTTCATATGATCAAATGTTAAAAACAGAAAAAATCCGTCATAAAACGATCGGTTATCGTCATCAGCGAAGTTTTGTGTTACAATAATACAGTTGTCACAAGCAGGGTCAGGTTTAAAGCCCGCTTGATTTTAACGTGGTGTCGCCCTGAGACGGGCAAACCCGGCAGAGGCGTAGCAATAACGCTTGTGTGAAGCGAAAGGAATGGCCATTGAATATGCGCGGATTTTTTGCGATGATATCCCGAATGAAATATATTGACCGCTGGGGGCTGATGCGCTGCACCCGCAACGAGACGCTGGCCGAGCATACGCTTGAGACGGCCATGCTGACCCATGCGCTCGTCGAGATCGGCAACAGCCGATTTATGCGGTCGCTCGACGCGGGCCGGGCGGTGCTCATCGCGCTGTACCACGACAGCGCCGAGATTATCACGGGCGATCTTCCCACGCCGGTCAAATACCACGATCTGGGTATCCGCGTGGCCTACCATTCTATTGAACGGCAGGCGACCAGACGACTGCTGGCCATGCTGCCCGATACGCTGCGTCCCGCGTTCGGGGCCTGTCTTGACCCCGATCAGGCGGATAAGGAGGCTTACGGGCCGTATGTCAAGGCGGCGGACAAGCTCTCGGCGCTGATCAAATGCACTGAAGAGCTCAAAGCGGGGAACAAGGAGTTTCAGGCGGCGTCTAAGGCGATTGCCGAGCACCCTGCGTTGCAGTTGCCTGAGGCGCAGATTTTCATCAAAGAATATCTGCCGGCCTATGCGCTGTCGCTCGATGAGGTCGAGCGCTTTGGAAAGGAAAATATGGCTGACTAAGCTGTATTTTTAAACGGCGCATCGGTCGCACAGTATCCTAACCTTTTAAAGGGGCCTGATTAAAATCGGGGTATAAATGTCATAAAAACGGGCGCTGCTTAAGACGGCAGCGCCCATGCTTTTGTGTTAGCAGTACATTAGAAGGGGAGCCCGCATCGCAAGGCAGGAGAGCCGCAGCGCGGTGTTGCTTGTAACCCGGCGCTACATCGTTTGCCCGGTTTGCTCGCAAAGCTCGCGCATCACCACCCGGATGGCTGCCGCAGTATTGATGCTGAACGCCTCATAGGGCCACACCGGACGGTAGCGCTCGCTCCAATATTGCTCGGCGTAGCCCGCGAAGATGCCGTCAGCATCTTGCCCTTCTTTAAACAAACGGCGGATCAGGTCGGCCGATTGGGTCATGGCGGTCCGAGACGCGGCCAGATAATCGGTGCTCTGCGCCGCCGACAACGGCGTTGGAGTGTGCGAAAGGGTGAACCGGCGCTCGCCCAGAGCGGCGATGCGATCCACCGAGTCAAGCGCGTCCTGATAACCGCTTAAAAAGCAGGGCTGCACACGGCCATCGGGGCGAGGTACGCCGAGCGTTTCGCACAGCCAAGTCATGCCTTCTTCGGGCCAGTCGACCGAGAGCGAATCTTTTGTGTGACCCGGCGTGAACAGTACCCGGCAGATGCCGTCGTCGAACTGGAATTCCTGACCGTCCGTCAGCGGTGTGAGAACTTGCAGATCGGCGTCGTCAAAGCTGCCGCCCGTAAAGCCCGCGCCATAAAGGCGCTGCGCATTTTGACACATTTTGTGTATCGTATCCAGCGCGGTCGGCTTTGTAAACACCTCGCACACATAAGGGTGCGCATAGACCGGCGTCTCAGGAAAAGCGCGCCGCAGCCAGGGCAATCCGGTCGCATGGTCATAGTGCGAATGGGAGAGAATAATCGCATCGAGTGTTCGATGTCCCAGATGCGTTTTAATGTTCTCGACCGTTTCGGGCGCACAGAACGAGACGGTGCAGTCGAGCAGTACGGCGGAGCGCTCGCCGAGTATCAGTTGGCAATTTCCGGCGGGATGTGCCGAAACAAACAGGCATTGTAGCATGCGCGGGTCCTTCCTTTAAGCTGAGAAGTTGTTTTATTACAATATTATAAGCGCAAGCGCGTAGCATTCGTTGCGCATCAACGGCAGCGGGTTGCGTTAAGCCGCGAGCCGTTGCACCGCCAATTATTATGCCATATTTTACGGAATAATGGAAGAGCCTTACGCCAAGACTGCAAAGAGGGAGCTCTAATCCGCTTAGAATGCGGGGAAGTTGCTAATAAAAACACAGAATATCGTTTTATCATTGGAAATTGCGTGCAGGATTTTCGAAATAAAAATTGCAGATTTTTTTCGGCGTAAAGGTTTGGTTTTAAAAACGCGTTCTGTCGATACAAAATTTTTTAATTTTTAACATTTTAAAAAATGAATTTTGACCATCGATTTGATGCAAAATTTTAGGGAGAAATTAATTTTAAATGCTAAAATATGAATCAAAAAATTTGCGTCCGTCAAAACTTCGATTATAAAATCACAAATGAAGTCTATGCGCGAAAATGGCTTGATTAAGCGCAAAACAGGCTATTGACGCATCAAAATTAATCGGGTATGATGTAAACGTTGCGTACCAATACCAATAATTTTTTGGGAGGAAATAACCATTATGAAGTGCTTAATTATTGACGCTGTGCATGAGGCTATTGCGCAGGAGCTCGGAAAACATATGCAGGTAGATCACAAGATGCTGCCCACTCAGGCGGAGCTTGCTGCACTTATTCCTGATTACGATGTTCTGATTATGCGTGTTGATCCTGCAATTAATAAAGAAATTCTCGATGCCGCCAAGAATCTCAAGGTCATCGGCGTTTGCTCGGTCGGCCTTAACCATGTCGATATGGAGGCCGCTAAGGCCAAGGGTGTTCAGGTGTTTAACGCGCCCGGCCTCAACGCCAATGCAGTGGCTGAGCTGACGATTTCCAAGATGCTGGATCTTGCCCGCAACACCATGACGGCCAACCACGACGTCAAGGTTCTCAAGCAGTGGGACAAGTATAAGTTCGTAGGCCGCGAGCTGCGCGGACGCACGCTGGGTGTTGTTGGCTTTGGCCGCATCGGCCGCCGTGTTGCTGAGCTCGGCCGTGCGTTCGGTATGACGACCGTCGCCTATGACCCCTTCCTCAAGCCTGAAGACTTTGAGAAGGAAAGCACCACCGGCATGGAGGTTGAGGAGCTGCTGAAGGTTTCCGATTTCATTTCCATCCATGTTCCGCTGACGCCCGAGACTCGCGACCTCGTTTCTAAGAAGCAGATTGCCTTCATGAAAAAGGATGCGGTTGTGCTCAATATGAGCCGCGGCGGCATCGTCAATGAGAAGGATGCCTATGAGGCGCTCAAGAATGGCGAACTC
>DALYYK010000298.1:3396-3993 GCA_031983305.1 Candidatus Fimivivens sp.
CGGCTTTGGCTCCGACGTTCTGGAGAACGAACTGGCTGATGGCGGACTGACCGAAGGCGCTGGCTTTGACTCGCCGCTGTTTGAGCTTGAGAACTTTCTTGTCTCTCCGCACATCGGCGCGCAGTCTATTGATGCCTCTAAGGACATCGGCGCGCATATCATCTCTAAGGTGAAAGAGGCTCTGTCTCTGTAATCCTGTCACGCAGCTTTATTTTACTAAAGACCGCAGCGTTTGCTGCGGTCTTCTTCTTTTTTGCTGTCCGAATCACAGGCTGGGGCCAGCGGATTATCGGGCTATTCTACCACCGTTTAAGGCGCCGTCATTTTTTATTGCTTTTAGTTATGGTTTTTTAGCCGCGCATGAAACGGCTGATTTTTAAAACAGGCAGATGGAGCCGGTGTCCCTGTATTCCCAATGCGCCGTCAGCGCTTGGCTTGATAAAACGCCGGAGCGGATAAAAACCTTCTGGCGAACCCGGCATGTGTAAATTAAGCACGGAGCTGCTGTTGTAATATGTGTGCGAGAGGGGACATAGTTGTTTAAATAAATGAATAAAAAATGAAATATTAATCATATTCAATGAATATTAAAGACAT
>DALYYK010000299.1:0-1186 GCA_031983305.1 Candidatus Fimivivens sp.
TTACGCGTGCTGCCGGCCGCTTTTATTCAAAAGTTCATCGCTTTAAAGACACTGTCGGGCCAACGTCTGTATATGCAAGCACGCTTTATAGCAGCACCGTATTCGCCACGACGGCGATGACCGGCAATGCGACGAGCGAGATAACCGTCGTCACCGCGACAAGGCTGCTGGGGTACAGCACCTCTTTGCCAAGCGAGGCGCTCAGCAGAATGACCGACACCGCCGAGGGGCAGGAAAAGCAGTAGATGGCCACCAGACAGGCCGTATCGGCGCCCGAAAACCAGCTTGAAGCGCCCAGCGCCACCACAACGGCGACTCCGACCAGCGGTACAATAATCGTGCGCAACAGCGCCGCCCAGTACATGCGCAGGCTTTTGAGATCGGCCAGCCGCAGGTCGGCTAAAAACACACCGGTGATGATCATCGAAAGCGGCGTGGTCAGGCCGCCGAGCAGCCGAACCGTGTCGATGACCGGACCGGGCAGCGGTATTTGAAAGCCGAAGATTAAAAGCCCCAGCAGCACCGAGAGAATGCAGGGGTTATACAGCAGTTTTTTGGCATTGAAGTTGCCGCCCAGCTCGATAATGCCCTGGGTCCAGTGGAACAGCAAGAACACCGAAACGAAGGCCGCAGCGAAAAAGGTGCTCTCCTCGCCGAGTGTGGCGCGAATCAGCGGAATTGCCATATAGGCGGAGTTCGCGTAAATAATACCGAACCGTTCGGCGTGACAGGCCTGCCCCTCGCGCGTGCGAATCAGCAGTCGGGCGGCCAAGATCGCCAGCAGATGCAGCAGCACGGCCAGCAGAAAGGTTAAACCGAAGCCCGCCAGCAACTCGTACTGCATCGGCCTGTAAAGCGACGAAATCATCACGCCGGGCAGCGCGATATTGAGCAAGAAGGTGCTGAGGTAACGCGCGACCCCCTCGGTGAGCAACCCCTTCTTGCTGCAAAAAACGCCCACTACCGTGAGCAAAAACATAATGATGACCTGATGCGCTACAATAATAGCCGATTGCATGTTCTAAATTCCCTTTCACAACCAAAGCGGACGACGGGGATATGCGGTCTTTGCGTACCCACAGCATCCCGCCATCATCCGCATTAATAGGCTATCCCGCGGTTTTGAGCCGCGGGATAATATGCCGTTATACCGGTGGTCATAGCCGTTGGGGCTATTACAGCACCG
>DALYYK010000299.1:1196-3992 GCA_031983305.1 Candidatus Fimivivens sp.
TTTTTCATTCTTTCCATCGCTTCTTTGGTTCTCTCGCGGTCGCCGAAGGCGGTCAGACGGAAGTAATGCACGCCGTTCTCGCCAAACCCCGCACCGGGGGTGCCCACAACGTTGGCCGTCTCAAGCAGGTGATCAAAGAAGGTCCAGGAATCCATACCGTTGGGGCATTCCATCCAGATATAGGGGGAATTCTGCCCGCCGACAAAACGAATGCCCATCTCGCACAGGCCATCGCCGATAATCTTGGCGTTCTCGCGGTAATAGTCGATGTTCGCCTTAATCTGCGTTCTCCCCTCGGGGGAGAAAACGGCGGCGGCGGCGCGCTGGGTCACATAGGGCACGCCGTTGAACTTCGTCGTCTGGCGGCGCAGCCATAGCCGGTTGAGCTTCCCGCCCAGCAAATCCATCGGCACGACGGTGTAGCCGCAGCGGGTACCGGTAAAGCCCGCCGTCTTGGAGAAGGAGCAGAATTCAATCGCGCAGTCTCTGGCACCCTCGATCTCGAAGATGCTCCTGGGTAGCGCAGGGTCGGAGATAAAGCACTCATAGGCCGCGTCAAAGAGGATGATCGCGTTCTTGCGCTTGGCGTAGGCGATCCACTCGGTAAGCTGCGCGCGGCTGTAGACCGAGCCGGTCGGGTTGTTCGGCGAGCAAAGGTAGATGATATCGGCGTCGACCGCGTCGTCGGGCATCGCCAAAAAGCCGTTCTCCGCCGTGGCGTCCATCAGCTTGATGCGGCGGCCCGCCATGACGTTGGTGTCGACATAGACCGGGTAAACCGGATCGGGTACCAGAACGGTGTTGTCGGCGTCAAACAGGTCGAGGATATTGCCAAGGTCGCTCTTCGCACCGTCGCTGATAAAAATCTCATCGGCGGCGAGCGTGACTTTCATCTCGTCGGCGTAATAGGCGGCAATCGCCTCTTTGAGGAAATCGTAGCCCTGTTCGGGGCCGTAGCCGCGAAAGCGCTCTTTTTGGCCCATCTCGTCGGCGGCAGCCTTCATGGCCTGCACCACAACGGGCGCCAGCGGCAGCGTGACGTCGCCGATGCTCAGCCGGATAATGTCGGCCTCAGGGTGCGCCGCACTGTATTCTCTGGCCTTGCGGGCAACGGTTGAAAAAAGATAGCTGTCCTTGAGGTTATCGTAGTGTGCATTGAGCTTCATAGGTTGAATCTGCCTCCTTTTAATATACGCGAATACGCGCAGAGATCTTTGCTTTCTTACGTCGCTGCAAAAGCCATAAGGACAAGGCGTGCGGTCGACCCTGCCTAAACGCACGATAAAATCGGCGCTTGCCCGTGTCCCCGGCTGTGCCAGTTTCACCGTCACCAGACCGCGCTTGAGGCTTTTGATCCCGTTGCCCTACGCAGCAGCGTCGAAATCAGCTGTTGCCGCAACCCTGTCTTTGGGCAAACGTTAGCCGATTGAGCCAGCGTTTTATTTTTCCGTAATAAACAAAACGTCGGCAGAGCTTTTGAAAAGACAAAAACTCTCTCCCGACGCCATTGTCTGAAAAATACTAAAAGAAATTGTCCGTAAAAGCGGCTGTCTCTTAAAACCGTTATATCCATAAATGCGAGAATAGCTGTTAGAATTATTATAGCATAACTCCCCTGCCCTTCGCAAGCGAAACCTTGACGCAAACAGCCAGATTGAGCCAAATTTCATCGTTAAAGCCGGGCCGGGCGGACAGGCAAAAAGGGCCGCGAAGCTTTCGCTTTCACGGCCCTTTGATAACGGCTATAGGGGCTTTACTTTTTGAGCCAGCTCATCATCTTGCGCAGCTGAGCGCCGACAACCTCGACGGGGTGTGCGGCTTCCATGCGGCGGGTGGCCAGGAACTTGGCGCGGCGGCCCGCACGGTTCTCGGAGATCCACTCGGAAGCAAAAGTACCATCCTGAATCTCGCGCAGCACCTTTTTCATCTCCTTGCGGGTCTCTTCGGTGATGACGCGCTTGCCGGTGCGGTAATCGCCGTATTCGGCGGTGTCGGAGATGGAGTAACGCATCATCGCAAAGCCGCCCGAGTTGATGAGGTCAACGATGAGCTTCATCTCGTGCACGCACTCAAAATAGGCCATCTCAGGGGCGTAGCCCGCCTCGACCAGCGTGTCGAAGCCCGCCTTCATCAGCTCGGTGACACCGCCGCAAAGCACGGCCTGCTCGCCAAACAGATCGGTCTCGGTTTCCTCCTTGAAGGTCGTCTCGATGATGCCCGCTCTGCCCGCGCCAATGCCGCAGGCGTAGGCCAGCGCGTACTCGCGCGCCTTGCCGCTGGCGTCCTGATGGATCGCGATCAGCGAGGGAACGCCCTTGCCCTCCTGATACTGGGTTCTGACGGTGTGGCCGGGGCCCTTGGGCGCAACCATGATGACATCGACGCCCTTGGGCGCTTCAATCTGCTTAAAGTGGATGTTAAAGCCGTGTGCGAACATCAGCACATTGCCCTCGACGAGGTTGGGCTCAATCTCCTCAGAATAGATGTCCGCCTGGCGCTCGTCGGGCACAAGCATCATGATGAGATCGGCTGCCTTCGCAGCCTCGGTCACCGGCAGAACCTTCAGGCCCGCCGCGGTCGCCTTCTCGCAGCTTGCACTCGAGGGGCGCAGACCGACGACAACGTTAACGCCGCTCTCCTTGAGGTTCAGGGCATGCGCGTGTCCCTGGCTGCCGTAGCCGATAATCGCCACCGTTTTCCCGTCGAGAAGACCTAAGTTGCAGTCGGCGTCATAAAACATTTTTGCCATTTTTATTTACCCTCCAATTATTTATTACATCGTTTATGAATTATTCT
>DALYYK010000300.1:0-3990 GCA_031983305.1 Candidatus Fimivivens sp.
AAAAAAATAAGCGCAATAAAAACCGCGTGCCCAACGCCCAGAATGCTCCTGTACTTGAGATTTTCCTGCCCGAACAGGGCGGCGTAAAACGGCATCGAGACGGTGCCAAAGCCAAACGAGGTCAGTAAAAACGGAAAAAAGCTTCGCTTGATGGGAAAAATGTGATAAATAACGAAGCCCAGCCCCAACAGAATGACCATCAAGGCGAAGAATGCCACGCTTAGCCAGGCATAGGAGACGTCAACATCCAGATTGATAAAGGTGGTGCACAGCATACACGGAATCGCGATATTCAACACCAGCGACTGTAGCTTGAAGAAGGCCTCTTCGCCAAAGAATTGCATCTGCTGCAAAATGTAGCCCAACGCAATCAGAAAGAGTAGCGGAAGAACCTTGCCCAAAATTTCTGTCATGCCAATAATTCTCCTATGCCGGGTTTATCACGTGAAAGGAATAAGAGTATGAGAGAAGATAGCGATATTAATTTTGGCCGGCCTGAATCTCGGCAACGATTTTGCTAATCGACTCAGTCATAATTTCAACCGGCTCAGGCAGCCCCGACCAGAGGTTGACCTGAATGGCGCCCTGATGGATGCTCATGCCAAGGCCGTTGAGAATGCGGCAGCCCTGCCGCTCAGCCTCTTGCAGGAACCGCGTTTTAAGCGGATTATAGGTGGCGTCAAACGCGATCTGCTCCGCGCGCAGCAGCGCCGCGTCAATCGGTGTCTCGTCGGTGTGCGGATACATGCCGACACCCGAGCAATTCATAACCACGTCGCATTCGCCGATGCATTTTTCGTACTGCACCTTTTCCTCAAAGGGTATCCATCTTGCGACCGGCGCAAAGCTCTTGTTGATGTCCTCCGAAAGGCTCTGAGCAGCCGCGTCAAAGCGGTCGACGATAATAATTTCCTTCGCGCCGTGGAAGGCCAGCGCGCAGCAGATGGCGCGTCCGGCGCCGCCCGCGCCAAAGGCAAAGAAGGTGCTGGCTTTAATGTCGCAGCCGGTTTCAAGCGTCAACGAACGGACAAAACCGGGGCCGTCGGTGTTGTAACCGATCAGCTTGCCGTCGCGCTTGACGACCGTGTTGACTGCGCCCATCTTGTCGGCAAACTCGTCCATGCCGTCAAGGTATTCGATCACCTTAATCTTGTTGGGCTTGGTGACCGCAAAGCCGGGGCTGTTTAAGTTGCGAAACGCCTGCACCATGTCCCCGAGGTGATCGTTTTCAACCTCGAGCGGAAAGTACAGAAAGTCCAGTCCGAGCGCGCGATAAGTTTCGTTTTGCATTCTAGGCGCAAAGGACTGGCGTAAGGGATTTCCCATAAGGGCAATCAGCTTGGTATCTACAGTAATCATGATTGATCCCCTTTTTAAGTATTCAGCGGGCGGACCTGCCGCCCGCTGAATATTGGTTTGTCTTTACTTGCCGAGGTAAGCGTTGACGAGGTCCTGACCGACCTTGCCGGCGATGAGGTCGTACGCGGGCTGCGCAGCGGCCTTGATCTCAGCATAGAACTCGGGGGAAACCGGAACGATCTCAGTGCCGGAATCCTCGATGACCTTGATCTTTTCAGCCTCAAGCGCATCGGCCTGCTCACGGGCATAAGTGGTAGCGGTGGCAACAGCCTGATCGAGAAGCGCGCGCTCTTCATCGTTGAGCCCGTTGTACTCGGCGGGGTTCATGATGAGCGAGAGGATGTGCGGGATGTGGTTGGTCTGGATGATATACTTCTGCACTTCATAGATCTTGTTGGCCGCGATAACCGCATAGGGATTTTCCTGCGCGGTAACGGTGCCCTGCTGCAGACCGGTATAGACCTCGCCCCAAGCCATAGGGGTGGGGGCAGCACCCAGCGCCTTCCAGAACTCCATGTGGTTGGGATTTTCCATGGTGCGGATCTTGACGCCCGAGAAATCGGCCATCTTCTCAATCTTTTTGTTCGAGGACATTACGCGGAAGGTCTGGTCGGCATAGCCCAGGAGCTTATAGCCGGCCTTATCGTAGAACCCGGCAATCTTGCCCATGAAATCGGCGTCGTCAAAAATTTTGCGGAACTCCTGAATCGTGGGGTACACGACGGGCATGTCGAACACGGCGAGCTCAGGGATGAAGTTAACCTGCGGCGCAGTGGTCTGAACAACCATGGTCACGCTGCCGTCCTTGCAGCTCTCGAGCAGGGCAACGTCCTTGCCCAGAGTACCATCGGTATAGACGTCGATAGTCATTTTGCCGCCCGAAAGCGCCGAAACCTCGTCAGCCAGCTTCTGGCCGTATATATAGGTAACGGTGTCTCTCGCGCTGTCCATGCCCAGCGTCCAGGTATGCTCGCCGATGTTGCCACCGGCCTGAGCAGGGGCGCTGGAGCCGGCCGGCGTCGACGACGGGGCGGTGCTGGAAGCGGGCTTAGAGCCGCAAGCGGTCAGAGAAAACGCAGTGGCAATAGAAAGAGCAAGCGCTAACATTCTGGAATACTTTTTCATTTGTAATTCTTTCTCCTTTCAAAATAGGGCGTCCGCCCTCATTGGGATACAATTTTTTAAAGTCCTACCAGTACCAAGCTGATGGCCGGGAAGGCGACAATGAGCACGAGTGCGACGAGGAACAACAGAATAAACGGTAGGGCGTGCTTTGCCACTTCCATGACAGGGACGTCGGTGATCGAGCTGGCAACAAACAGGTTGATGCCGATAGGCGGCGTTACGAAGCCGATGGCGAGGTTGGTGACCAAGAAAACACCAAAGTGCAGCGGATGAATGCCAACCTGCGTCATAATCGGCAGCAAAATCGGGGTCAGAATCAGAATGGCGGGACCGCCGTCCATGACCATGCCCACCAGCAGCAGGAACACGTTGACAACGAGCAAAATCAAGAACTTATTGCCGCCAAAAGTATCGTTGATAGCGCCGCTGACCAACTGCGGAACCTTCAGGAAGGTTAAAACACGCGCAAAGGCGGTCGCGGCGGCAAGCAGGAACAAAAGCGGCGAATAGGTGCGCACACTCTCTACAAACAGCTGGTATAGCTCATGAACGTTGAGCGTCTTGTACACAAACAAGCTGATAAACAGCGCGTAGAACACCGAGAGCACGGCCGCTTCGGTCGGGGAGGCGATACCCGAATAGATGCTGCCAAGGATGATAACCGGCGTCAGCAGCGCCCAGAAGCTGTCGAAAAACACTTTGGCAAAGCCTTTGCGGTGCAGCTCTCCGACGACCTCGTTGATTTTAGCCTTATCTTCGCCATGGCGCAGGCAGTAGAAAGTGGCGTAGCCCATCAGGCAGAACGCAATCAAGAAGCCGGGCAGAATACCCGCGATGAACAACTGACCAACCGACGCGCCCGACGCCATACAATAAAGCACGAACGGAATCGACGGCGGAATAATAACACCCAAGCCGCCCGCAACGGCGACCACAGCGGTCGAAAATTTCTTGTCGTAGCCCAAGCTGACCAGCACCGGCACCGTCATGCTGCCGACGGCGGCAACGGTCGCCGGCGAGGAGCCGGAAATCGCGCCGTAGAACAGGCAGGTGATGATAACGGCACAGGGCACGCCGGCCGTGATCTTACCAAGGAAGTAAGTAAAGAAGTCAAACAGCTTCTTTGAAATGCCGCCTCTCGCCATGATGATACCCGAGAAGATAAACATGGGGATCGCAAGCAACGGGAAGCTGTCGATGCCGCCGATCATTTCGCGGATCAGGTAGGTTCCGTTAGCCGCAAACTTGGGGTTCATGAGTGACGGAATAATCGAAGAAATCGCGATACTTGAAGAGATCGGAATAGAGATAATCAACAGGGCAAAAAAAACGATAAACACAATTAAAGCAGCCATTAATTTCCTCCTCCTACTCCGAGCTGGCCGGACGCACCCTTATCATCGCCGCCCGAAACAACCAACCACTTTTCAAAAACGCCCTGAAGCAGACGGATAATACTTAAAATAAACCCAACCAGCGGGGCGACATAAATAATCGACATGGGTA
>DALYYK010000301.1:0-3979 GCA_031983305.1 Candidatus Fimivivens sp.
GTCCGTTTTAAACCCTTTCAATTATTGCCCGGTCACCTCTGCGCGAGAATATCCTTGAGCTGGTCCACCGCGCTCTGTACCAGACGGCCGACCGATTGCTCCGCCATGCCCGCGATCAGATTATTGCAGTGGTTCATCGGAATCAGAATGCGTTTTGCGTCGCTTTGCCCGACCGCGACCGCCATGCTCGGGGTAATCTCGCCAAACAGCGCATCCGCAATTACGATGCCGATCGGGCCAATAATGATATCGGCGTGGCGGCATCCGACCACAACGGCGTTCTCGCCGGTGGCGGCGTTGTCGGCGCCCGCTTTCAGCATGACGTTTGTCGCCAGACTGTTTGTTCCGACCGCCGTGATGGCCGCTTGGGGGCAGGCGCTTCTGATGGCGGCTACCAGTTGTTTGCCAAGCCCGCCGCCCTGACCGTCGATGACCAGCACATTCACATAAAACACCTCGTTCTTAATTGTTGCAAGGGCCTTTTAAACGGCGTCAAAAATGCCGGAGACGGCCTTGAGCTGCTCAATAATCTCAATATGCTGCGGACAGTGCTGCTCGCATTGCCCGCAGGCGATGCAATCAGCAGCCTTGCCGTAGGTCTGCGACAGATTCATATAATAAGTATGATACGACGGAACAATGCCAAACCGCTGTTGATTGTTAAACAGCGCAAAAAGCTTTGGGATCTGAATGTTGCTCGGGCAGCCGTCCACGCAGTATTGACAGGCGGTACAGGGAATGGCCGTGTCGCGCTTAATAATATCGGTCACAGTGTCGATGATGCGGCGCTCCGTCTCGTCCAGCGGAACAAAGCTTTGCATATAGCTCACATTGTCGTCGACCTGCTCAAAGCTGCTCATGCCGCTTAACACCATAAAGACATTGTCTAAAGAGGCCGCATAGCGGATGGCCCAAGAGGCCGGGCTGCTGTCGGGCTGGCAAGCCTTAAAGAGCTGCTCCGCCTCTTTAGGCACTTGCGCGAGCGCGCCACCCTTGACCGGCTCCATGACGATCACCGGTTTCTGGTGCTTACAAGCCACCTCATAACATCTGCGCGACTGAATCATCTCGTCCTCCCAGTCGACATAGTTGATTTGCAGCTGCACAAATTCCATCTCGGGGTGGGCGGTCAATATCTGGTCGAGCAGCTCGGCCTTGTCATGGAACGAAAAACCGATCCGCTTGGCCTTGCCCTCGGCCTTTAATTTCTTCATGAACGTAAACCCGTCATGCGCCAACGTGTTGGCGTAATTTTTTTCGCCCAGCGTGTGCAGCAGGTAATAATCAAAATAAGTGACGCCGCAGCGCTCAAGCTGCTTGTCAAAAAGCTTCTGATAATCTTCGTTGCAGGTCACGAGAAAGGTCGGCATCTTGTCGGCCAACAGAAAAGACTCCCTCGGGTGCCGCTCCACCAGCGCTTTTTTGGCGGCCCGCTCGCTCATGCCCTTATGGTACATATACGCCGTGTCAAAATAGCGAAAGCCCTGTTCGAGGAAATAATCCACCATGTCGTTGACGCGCGCCTGATCGATGCTTTTGGGGTTGCCTTCTTCAGTAACCGGCAGCCGCATGAGGCCCATGCCCAGCTTTTTCATCACTCCACCGCCTTAAATTTCATTGATAAACATATTATAACATTTAAAGTCGGTGCCAAGTCAAGCCTTTTGTGCGGAAATATCCTGCCCAGGCAACATCGGAATCGATTTGCGGCAATCTGTTTTTGGCGAGGAAACGCGGCGAATAGCCTTTATGTCCCGCGGATTTATCATTTTTCTCTTGACTTAGGACCGGCAGCAGCGTGTATAATTTAAGAATGACAAACCGGCGTCGGCCGACAGGCGCGTTCAGCCGCAGCCTGCCGGTGCGCGCCATTGGAATAAAGGAGACGATCATCATGGAAAAAGTAAAGGTTTATTTTACCGATTTTCGCACCGTGCCGTTTGGCGACGGGCTGCCCACCAAGCTTAAAAAGCTGATGAAGGCGGCCGGCGTCGGGCAGATTGATATGGATGGCAAATTTGTCGCCATCAAGCTGCATTTTGGCGAGCTGGGCAATATCAGCTATCTTCGGCCCAATTATGCCAAGGCGGTGGCCGACGTGGTCAAAGCGCTGGGCGGCAAGCCCTTTTTGACCGACTGCAACACCATGTACCCCGGCAGCCGTAAAAACGCGCTCGAGCATCTCGAGTGTGCGTGGGAAAACGGCTTTACGCCACTGACGGTGGGATGTCCGATCCTCATCGGCGACGGACTCAAAGGCACCGACGACATCGCCGTTCCGGTGCAGGGCGGCGAATATGTCAAGGAGGCCAAAATAGGCCGGGCCGTCATGGATGCGGATGTGTTCATCAGCCTGACCCACTTTAAGGGACACGAAATGACCGGCTTTGGCGGCGCTATCAAGAACATCGGCATGGGCTGCGGCTCCCGCGCCGGCAAAAAGGAGCAGCACAGCAGCGGCAAGCCGTATATCGATTGGGATCTGTGCCGCGGATGCCTCAAATGTCAGAAGGAGTGCGCCAACAACGCGCTGGTGTTTGACGCAGTGGACAAAAAGATGGCGGTCAATCAGGAAAACTGCGTCGGCTGTGGCCGCTGCCTCGGCGCCTGTAATTTTGATGCGATTGCGTTTGACAACAACGACGCAAACGAGCTGCTCAACTGCCGCATGGCCGAATATACCAAAGCGGTTCTGGACGGGCGCCCCCATTTTCACGTCTCGCTGGTTGTGGATGTCTCTCCCCACTGCGACTGCCACGGAGAAAACGACGCGCCCATTCTGCCGAATTTGGGCATGTTCGCCTCGTTTGACCCGCTGGCGCTCGACCAGGCCTGCGTTGACGCCTGTCTAAAGGCACAACCGCTTTCGGGCAGCAAGCTTTATGACAACATGCAAAACGCCGACTTTGTCGACCGGCACGACCACTTTGTAAATGCCTCGCCCGAGTCGGAATGGCGCACCTGTCTGGCGCACGCCGAGAAAATCGGTATAGGCACCCGTGATTACGAGCTGATCGTCAAATAAACAGCCGATCGAGAAGCTGCTTGCCCAGAATCCTTGGCATCCGCGCCTTACCCCAAGCCCTGCATAGACATTCGGCCGCGAGGACGCCCTTGGCGGGATTATGGAAACACGCGGATAGAGATATGACAAAGCATCCTTTTAAAAACTCTTTAATTTCTTGGCTTATGCGCAAATTCATATCTGCGGTTGGGAGAATGAACTGTCGAAACGCAGCCTTTTTATGTAAGAGAACAATCGAAAAGAACCCGAAGACCCAAACACTTCGAATCGTATTTTGGTCTTCGGGTTCTTTTTATTGATCTCATTGTTCTTCCATTTTAGACAGGCTTCGGAACAGTCTTGATTATTCTGGGATTGCCCAGGGGCGTATTAAAAAGCGTATTGATTACAAATGATCCATTTCGTTTTTGCCTTTTGTCGTATCATTCAGGCCGAAAATTGCTCTGGCACTCTCGGCGCTAGGATCATGCTTTATATTTTTAGAGTGAAATTTGCCGTCTTCTTTATTGTTCTTAGAACCGCTTTTCTTTTTTTTATCATTGCTCATAAATGTTTCCTTTTCTCCTTGAGCCATTATTTAAAGCACTCTTGACTAATGCTATAATCCGGCAGATTTTATCATTGCGATAGCGGAATTCTAATCACCCATATACGATTTTAACACCGGTGTTTTCAATACAATTTTTAATATGGGCCTCTGTCGCGGGGTCGTTATATTTTATATCAATCGTACCTGTCGCTAAATTAATACCGACGTCGTGTACGCCATCCATTTTGTGCAATGAGTTTTTAATTTGGGTTTTATGCTCTTGGTTCTGAATGCCTGAGACACTACAAAGTACCTGCTTCATCTTTCATCCTCCATAGTTTTCTCATGCCCGCTATGGTGCGGACCGATTTTTATACCGTTTATAATACCAACATCAGCATTTTCTTTCGGCTTCATCGCCCTTA
>DALYYK010000302.1:0-3973 GCA_031983305.1 Candidatus Fimivivens sp.
CTGCTCAAGCGTATCGCCCGCGTCTTCGGGACGGTCGACCAGAATGGTTCGCACACCGCATGCCCTTGCGGCAGCCAGCTTCTCGGGGAAGCCGCCCGGCGCACCGCCGTCCTTGGTGACGAGCGTTTCGATGCCGAGCTGCTCAAACAGCGCGACGTTTAACGCCTGAGAAAACGGCCCCTGCATGGCGATGATATGGCTTGGCAGAAAGCCCAGCGCCGTGCATTGCGCAATCGCCTCAGCCATCGGCAACACGCGGGGGTAGCAGCGCTCGGCAAAATTTTGTACCTTGGTGTATTCCGCCAACTCTTTCGAGCCGGTGGCAATTAGCACCCGCCCCGCGCTTTGGTTGAGATATTGCGCAGCCTGCGCCACCGATGGCACCAGAACACAGTCGGGCGCGTCGCTGCCCGGGCGCAGCAGCCTGAAATAGGGGCATTCGCCCGCCTGCGCCGCCGCCCGAATATTGCGGGTGGCTTCTTTGGCGTAAGGATGGGTGGCATCGACGACGCAGTTAAAGCGCCGCGTTTGCATCAGCGCCGTCATAGCCGCCGCATCCAGCCGCCCGACCCGAACGGTCAGACGGTCACAGGGCGGCAGCAGCGCCTTTGCGTAATCGCTGGTCACGCAAAGCGTCACCTCGATATCCCATCGCAACAGCCAGTCGAGCAGCGGATGGCTGTCCGCCGTGCCGCCAAAAATCAGTAGTTGCTTCATCGCTTCGCCTCATAGCCGCGCAACGTGATCATCTTGCCGCCGATCTCGACCGTTCTGCTGTTGCCGATGAACACGGTGCAAAACATGCCCGCCGAAAAATCGCGCAGCCGCGACAGTGGCAGAAGCTGTGTGGCCTCTCCCGCGCGCCCGATATTTTCGGTCACGCCGCAAAGTGTGTTTTTATCGCGGTATTGCAGCAGGATGTCGCAAGCGCGCCGCAGATGGTCGGTGCGCTTTTTGCTGCCCGGATTGTAAAGTGCCACCGCAAAATCGCCCGTACCCGCGCCGTGCAGCCGCTTTTCGATGACCGCCCAGTCTACAAGCAGATCGGACAGCGAGATGACCGCGTAGTCCTGCATCAGCGGCGCGCCCAAAAGCGCCGCGCCGCTCTGCGCCGCCGTCACGCCCGGAATAACCTCAAGCGCCACCGGGCCTGCGGGCTCCCAAAGCTCGTAGATCAGCCCCGCCATGCCGTAAACGCCTGCGTCGCCGCTGCACACCATGGCAACGTTCTGGTTTTCGGCGGCCTTAAGCGCCGCGCGGCAGCGTTCAATCTCGCTTTTCATCGGGGTCGAAAAATAGCTTTTATCAGGGAAAATGGGCTGTACAAGCGCGACATAAGCGGTATAACCGCAGATTAAATCGCAGGCGGCCAAGGCGTCGCGCGCCGCGCCCGTCATGCCCTCGGCATGTCCGGGGCCGATGCCCACAACAGATAGCTTCATTGTGTTCTCCTTTTATAACGCCGTATGTTCAGGGCGCTTGTGTGACATGGACTTTGTGCGCGGTGATAGCCACCGCCATCGTCACGCCGTCAAAGGCCTGTTTTTGGATGAGCAGCTTGCCTTGGCTGCCTAAAACCGCGCTGCGCTCGCAGATGTTGTCAACGCCGGTCGTTTGCCGTACAAAATCCGACGCGGTAAAATCGCCGTGCAGCGCGGCGAGCGCCTGCGCCGAAAAGGTGGCAAACGGCAACGCGCTGTTACGGCAAAAATCGCACAGCCCCGGCTCGTCTGCTTTAAGATCAACGCTGCACACTTGGTTAAAGGCGCGTGGCTCAAAATTAAAGTCGGCACACAATCGGTCAAACGCGTTATGAATCGCCGACGCGGGTATATTGCGCTTGCAGCCCACGCCCAGCGTGAGCACCGGCGGGATCAGATGCAGCGCCAAATCATTATCGTCTTTAATGCCGATTCTGACGTCAAACGGCGGATGCTCGGTCAGGAGAATCTGCCCCTCCAGCGTGGGATCAATCAGAATCTCAAAATCGCTTTTTAAACGGATAGTCCCATGCGAGAGCAGCCGCGCCGACACCTGCTTGATGCGCTCGGGGTTGCGGATGACATAGCCCTGTTCGGCGGCCCAGCTATCGACGGCGAACAGGCCGTTGCAGTCGGTGGCAGTCGTGATGACCGCCCGTGCCCCTAGCAGTACAGCCAGCCTTTCTGCCAGCGCGTTGGCCCCGCCAATATGGCCCGATAAAATCGGAATCACAAACTCGGCGCATTCATCCATGACCAGCACCGCCGGGTCGCAAGTTTTGCGGTCGACAAAAGGCGAGATCGCCCGCACGGCGATGCCCGCCGCGCCGATAAACACCAGCGCGTCGGCCGCCGCGAAATGCCGCGCCGTCCAGGCGTGCAGCCCGTCCTTGGGGCAGCGCTCGGCACTGCCGGTTTCTCCCGGCAGCAACGCTTGCAGGCGCTCGGCCAGCAGCAGCCCTTTTTCAGAAAAGGCCAGCATCGCAAGCGTCATACCCCGCTGTCCTCCCCTTTGCGAAAGGCAGTCGTAAAGGCGGGGTCATACAGCTTTGAGCGCGCGTAATCATCGCCCAAGAAGCCACCCACCGTAATCAGCGCCGTGTGGGTGATATCGTTTGCCTTTGCCGTCTCGTTCAGCGTACCTACGGTACAGCGCAGCACCCGCTCCTCGGGCCAGGTCGCCTTATAGACGATCGCCGCCGGGGTGTCGGGGGCGTAGCCGCCCGAAAGCAGCTCCTGCTCAAGCGCTTCGGTCAGCCCTGCGCTCAGAAAAATGACCATCGTCGAACCGTGCGCCGCCAAGGATACGATGCGCTCGCGCGGCGGCACCGGCGTTCTGCCCGCCATGCGGGTGATGATGACGCTCTGGCTGACATCCGGCAGCGTATACTCGGCCTTTAAGGCCGCGGCGGCCCCGCAAAAGCTCGAGACGCCCGGCACATAGTCGTAAGGAATGCCTACCGCGTCCAATCTGTCCATCTGCTCGCGGATCGCACCATAGAGACAGGGGTCGCCGGTGTGCAGCCGCACAATGTCTTGCTGCCGCGCCGACGCTGAAAGCATGACCGCCATAACTTCCTCCAGCGTCATCTTTGCGCTGTCATAGATGGCGCAGCCCGGCTTTGCCGTCTGCAACAGCGCGGGGTTCACCAGGCTGCCCGCGTAGATAATCACATCGGCCCGCTCAATTAAACGCGCGCCGCGCAGCGTAATCAGGTCGGCGGCGCCACTGCCCGCCCCCACAAAGCTGACCACGGCGTTCACTCCTTCACGATAACAGTTGTAAAATAACCCGGGGCGTCAAAGTCCTCGGGGATCTTTTTGAGAATCTTTTCGCCCGGCAGACCGCAATTCTGCACGAGCACGGCTTTTTCAAGCATCCCCTGCGCCTTTAGCCGCGCTAAAAGCTGCGGCAGCGATCTGCCCGCCTTCATGAGCACCTTCGTGCCGGGCAGTGCCAGCGCCTGTCCGTCGTCGGCTCCGGCGGGGATGATATGCACCGGCTTGTTCATCTCGGTCAGGCTAACGCCCAGCGCGGCAGCCGACGCGCAAAAGCTCGTCACCCCGGCCGAAATCTCGATGGAATAACCCTCGGGCGCCAACAGCTCGGCCATATATGAAAACGAGGAATAGACCGACGTGTCGCCAAGGCTTAACATCGCCACATCCTGCCCGGCGTCGAGCGGGGCTTTGAGTCTATCAGCCAACTGCCGGTGGCGCTCGTCGAGTTTTTGTTTGTCCCGGGTCATCAGAAAGGGCAGCATGATCAGCACTTTGCTGTTTAGATCCACCGCCTGAGACGCGATATCGAGCGCGACGGTACCGCCGCCCCCCGTCTGCGGCACCGCAATAACCGGGCAGTGCTTTAGCAGCCGCACCGCCTGCAACGTCATCAGCTCAGGGTTGCCCGGCCCCACGCTGACGCCGTATAATGTTCCTTTCAAGCATTTGTCCTCCATTTATTCAACAATTCTTCGCCCTGTGCCGTCACG
>DALYYK010000303.1:0-3958 GCA_031983305.1 Candidatus Fimivivens sp.
AATGGTCAAAAAAGGGAGGCGCCGCTCGAAATCGACAGCACGCAGGCGGTAAACGCGCTCCAGAATCAAATCGCTTCGCTGAGCCTTCAGCAGTCGGCAATTCATGCCGATCATTCCGGCACTTTGGCGGAGCTTTCCCTGCGCCGCGAACAGCTCCGCCAGCAGATCGCCGCTTCCAAGCAGGACTATGAGCGGCTGTTCGGGGCGGGGCAAACCGCCCAATCGCTGCGGGATATCGCCGCGGAAGATTATGTGTTTGCGCGGCGCCTCTGGCGTGAAGCCAGAGAACGTTATGGCGACGACGACGACGACCGCTACCTCGATTCGGGCATATACACACCGCGCCACCAGATGAGCACGGCGAGCGAAGCCCTTGCCATCGCGGAGTACAACAATTCGGATACCGTCAGGGCCTATTATGTGGGTCTGATCCAATCCGGCGAGGCACAGCTCGCTGCTTTGGAACAGAATGACGCGTACGCGGCCACCAGCGCCGATGCTGCGGCGCAGCAGCTTCAAATCACGATTGATACCCTTAAGGAAAAGCTCGGGCGCGGGCCGCTCACCGCCCCGAATGATGCCGTGGTCTGGAAGCTGCTGGCTCAGGAAGGGGACGTCGTGGCCGAGAACCAGCCGGTGGCGGTTCTGTATACGCCCGGAAAAATGTACATCCGCACATTGGTCTTAGCCGAGGATGCCATGAACATCAAGGTCGGGGACACCGCCGAGTGCCGCTTTTCAAACGGCCTTGTAACCGACGCCCGCGTGCGCTTTGTTTCGATGGTGGCGCAGGATGTGGTTTCGACCATCGGACTGACTGAAAAACGGTGCGCCGTAGAGCTGGAGCCGCGGGAACTGCCGGAGGCAATCGGCGCGGGATATCGGGCGGAGGTCCTCTTTTCGACCAATACGGTACACGACACATTTTCGGTCTCGGCGGGCAGCGTGATTCCCACCGCAACCGGCAGCGCGGTTTATGTGATCCGGGACGGAAAAGCGATGCTGACGCCGGTGGAAACAGGCGTGCGGCAGGGCGGAAGGGTAGCAATCCTTTCAGGGCTTAAGGAAAACGACCAAGTCGTAAGCGACCCTTATGACAGTCAGGCGCAAAACAAAAGCAGGGTGACATGGGAAAAAACTAAATCACAACCTTCGCCAAGCAATCCATGAGTTCATGACGGTATGAGGGCGCATAAACAAACGATGCAGGATATTTGATACATGAAGCGATCGTTCAAATCCACCCTCGAGCGCTCAATGATATATCGCACAAAACACAAAAAAGTTGAAAAGTTTTCATATCGAAAACTTTTCAACTTTTTTTATTTATGCGGTTTCGCGGCGTTTTATAGGTTGCAACACAATAAAATAGGGATTTCAAACTCGCAACAAAACAAAATCTTAGGTGCAATGGCCTTTTACATCTATTACACTTTTTGGAGGTATCAAGATGAATTTAGCCAGCAATAAATGTAAGAAAATTGCCGAAGGACTCTGCCAGTTCGTTCTCTACCGCACAGGCAATGTTCCCGAGAAGGTCTACAACGGCAGGCAGTTTCCCGAAGGTTACTGGCGCGGGGGCGATATCGCCATCGCTACCCTGACGTACAACGGTCAACATGACTATCTATCTGCGCTTTTGGGACATCGAAATTGAGGAGGCTGCACCTGGCTGGGACTGAAAAACCCCGATGTCTGCGCCGCCGAACTGGACTGTGTGCAGATGAACGCACCCCTCGCAAAATCTGACTGCCATGAATGAATTGGCGAGATGCTACGCTAATGCCCTGTATGCCGAGCATTGCTGCGCCATGGGTGTATGGCTTGCACTCTGTGTTAATTGGCGGACTGCCCGCGCCGAACGATTCCTCAAAATGCAGGTGCTCATGGGGTGGAATGATCAGCGTAGTTCCCTCTAAACAATTTGCAGTTCAAATCTCGTAACAGCGCAGACGAATGCCCTAACCAATATTGCTGTAACAGAGTGTCAATTCAATCATATTTAGCGCGTTGAGCTTTGAATTATATTTATTGGGTAACTTCCGTCATTTTAGGGCAAGAGATCGGCATATAAAGCAAAGCTAGTAGCCTAAAGCCGCAATTGTTTTTGGGGTTTTGATCCCGGGTAGATAAGCATCTTTAGGTTTGAAGTTTCGCCGTTAAATTTGCAGCAGTTCGTCAGGCGTATCTTCTAGAACTTTTTGGGGTTCAAGCATGGCAGCCTGCTTTCCGCAAACTTGCAGCAGTTCCTGCATGGGGCGCGTCAGATATTTGCAGCTGTTGACCAGCATCTGCCCCCATGTGTAAAACGGCATTCCCGGCAGAAAAGCGATCGCCAGTTCCGGCGCTCCCCGGAGTATTTGGTCGGCCGCTGTCTTTGGCAGCAGCGTATAGCCGCCCTCACTTCTGACGCAATCCAGATTGGTGCTGACGGCGCCAAAAAATTTTTCCTGACCGGGCTCGGCACCGGCTTCTTTCATGCGTTGCTTAAATTCTGCCGTAAAGCAGCAGTCCTCATAGGTCAGGAAGAAATCCTTTCCGTTCAGGCGGCTGTATTCCGCCAGACCGTCGCGCATCACCGGATCGTCGGCACGCCCCACCAGCATCACCGTGTCCCGCAGCAGCGGATAGGTGATATAGCCGGGCAGCCGCTCGTCTTTTTGCAGATAGTGGAACCCGATATCAAGTTCTCCGCGGCGCAACCACGCAGGCACCCTTGCGCAGCAGATGATGTGCAGCGAAAGGCCGACGCTGGGGTATTGCATGGCGTAACCGACCATAGCCGGTTTCAGGGTACCGGCCAGCAATGTTTCTCCGCCGCCGACACTCACCGTCCCCTTCATGGAATTGCAGGGCGATACGGCGTCGAGCAGCGCGCGGTAATCGCGCAGCAGCGCATTGGCGTAGGGCAGGTAAACGTGGCCGTCAATTGTCAAAGAGATACGGTTCCCGTCTCGTTCGAACAGCTTGGCCTTTAGTTCCGCTTCCAGAAGCTGAATGTGTTTGGCCAGAGTAGAGGGGGCATATCGAAGCCTTTCTGAGGCACGCAAATAATTCTGCGTTTCCGCCAGCGTGACAAACGTCATTAAATGTTTGGTGTCCATTAAAATTCCGCCTTTCGACCTGTCTACATATCTCTATTCAGTATAAGGATATTTTACCATTAAGTAAAGCGGCGTTTACCGACAATCCACCAAAGCACAAAAAAGGGGCGAAAGGGAAATCTGCTCGGACTTCCTTTCGCCCCATTGTTGTGGTTTCGCTCAAATACGCGCAACCCGGTTTATTCTATTAGCCCTTGGCAACGGTTTCTCCTGCAAGCTTGCCGAACACAACTGTATCTACAACCGCATTTCCGCCCAGGCGGTTTGCGCCGTGAATACCGCCGGTTACTTCGCCGCAGGCAACAAGGCCTTTGATGGCTTTCCCGTCCTGACCCAGCACGCGGCCTTCGGTGTCGATGGTCACGCCGCCCATAGTATGATGAATGCAGGCCTGGCGCGCGGTAGCTACCCACGGGCCGTTCTCAAGTTTGCACTCATACAGTGTACGGCCGAATTCATCCTTGCCGGATACCACCGAGGCGTTAAAGGTATTGACCGTCTCTTGGAGATCCGCGGAGTCGCAGCCGATTTGTGCAGCCAGTTCCTCAAGCGTATCCGCCACTAGAATATAGCCGTTATCCTTTAAGTAGTCGAAGGTAAACCCATCGGCCGAACGCCAGGACGGATCCGTAATATCAACATAATCCTTACCGTCGCCGCTTTCAAGAATATAATACATCCTGTCGGTCTGAGCCAGAACGCCCTTGCAAATATCGTCGCGGCGGCCATCTTCCTTCACAAAGCGTTTACCTTCTTTATTAATAAAGATAACCTGAGAGGTGCCGCTTACGTCGCGCGGGGGATACTTGGTCAGCAATCCGTCTTTGGTATTGCCAAGATAAAGCAGTTGAATC
>DALYYK010000304.1:0-3951 GCA_031983305.1 Candidatus Fimivivens sp.
AACAGCGGGGTCAGACAGGGTATGTGTTCGCTTTTCTCCCGCGTGCAGCAGCCGTGTCATACGCCGCTTGTCAAGCGTTTTTTCGCCTAACGCGACGAGTGCGGACAGTCGGCTGTCGGGCATTTCTCGGTGCTCGGCGATGGCCTTTTCGAGCCCCGCTGCCGTCCAAACGCGCCAGAGCGCGGGGCGGTATTGTTCGGTGGTCAGCGCGGCGGCGCGCAGAAAGATCGCTGAGGGCAGCAGCGCGCTCCCCGCCGCGTCGGTGCGCGGGCAGCAGACCACGAGCCGCTCGGCAGGCGCGGTGACCGCGCGGTAGCAAAACATCCGCTCGGTGGCCTGAGAGCGGTCTCCCTCAGTGAGCAGATCCAAGCCCCCCTCTACAAGCTGCCGCCGCTCATTTTCAGAGAGCAGGCCGCCCGGCATCGCGGCGGAGGGGAACTCCCCCTCGATGGCGCCGAGCAGAAACACGGCCCGGACATTCTCACAGCGGATGCGGTCGGCGGTGCCGACCGCGATCTCGTCGAGCGTGCGCGGCACCGTCGCCACCTCAAACCCGCCGAACGACAGCTCAATCAGCTCGGCGACGCGCTCTTTGGCGACGGTTATTTCCTCGGGGATGGCGTCAAACAGCTCAAGCATGTCGACCAGCTGCTGCCAGAGCAGCGCCTGCTCCTCCAAGAATAGGCTTTTCTCGTCGGGCGGCATCGCCTCGGCAAAGTCGGCCATGTGCTTGGCGGCATCGGCTTGCTGCAAAAACCGCCACAGGCCCCGCGCAATCTGGCCGCCCCGCCCACTTTCAAATGCCTGCCGCAGCGCCTGCACCGGCGCGGTAATACGGCTGCGGGCTTCTTCGAGCGCTTGCAGCGCTCTGGCAGCGCGGGGACTAACCTCTTCGACCATGCCGTCGGGGTTTTTATAGAAGGGCCGCTCCCACTCCGAGCGGCGCAGCGACCAGATAAAGCTATAATTTTCAAGCGCGCCGACCAGTTCAGGGGCAAGCCCCAAGAGCGGTGAGCGCGCGACGTCGAGCCAGTCGCCCTCGCGCGTGCCACAGGCGATCAGCACCGCGGCCAGCACGCCCTGTGGGAGTGCCGAGCAGCGCGCGTCGTGGCGCATATCCCAAAAAAACGGCAGATTAAAGCGGGCAAAAACCGACGGCAGCGCCGTCTGATACCGCCCCATGTCGCGGGCGATGACGGCAATGTCCCGGTAACGGTAGCCTTCTTCCTGCACGAGCCGCGTGATCTCGGCGGCGGCGGTTTCCAGCTCGTCGTAGGGGTTGGCGCAAAAGAGCGCCTTGACCGCTTCGCCGCCGGTGTCGTCTTGCACCGGCAGCGTCTCGGCTCGGGTGGCGCGCTCGAGCGCCAAAAGTGCGGGCGGGCGCCAATTCGGCTCGGGCAAAACGGTCTGTGCCGTCTGAATGCCCCTTGCCTGCGCCAAAGCGGCAAGCCGCCGCGCCGTATCGGCAGCCAGCGCAAAGGCGGGCTGGGCCGTTTTGGGCACATCGCAGCACAGCGTGACGGTCACCTGCCGCGCCTGCGCCATCAGCGCTGAAATCAGCGAAAGCTCAGGGGCGGTAAAGCCGCTGAAATCGTCGATGAAAATATCGGCGTCCCATAAAAGCACGCTGCCGTCCAGCCGATCGGCGGCAAGCGCCAACACATCCTGTGGCGACAGGCTGCCGCGGTGCAAAATAGCCTCATAGCCGTCAAAGATCAACGACAGCTCCTGTACCTTGTCGCGCAACGCACCCTCGGGCATAGCCTGCGCAAAGGCGGCCAGCCGCTCGGGCGACAGGCCGGCGTTTTTGCATTCCTCCACCACCGAAAGCGTCTGTTCGATAAAGCCTCGGCTACGGTAGTGGCGGCCATAGACGGCGAGCAGATCGGATAGCTCGTCGAGCGCGACGCTCATGAAAAAGACCTGCGCGGCGCTGGTCACCGGCTGGCGGTCGCGACCGCCCAACTGCCGCAGCAGCCGCTCGGCCAAACGCGAGAAGCTGAGCACCTCAGCCTTTGCCGAATCTTGCCCCAGCAGCGTCTGTAATGCACGTTCATTATTAAAGGAAGCCTGCTCGGGGACCAAAAGCACCGCGTGCCCACCCGATTCGACGACCGCTTGGAGCTGTTTTTTAATCAGCGTTGTTTTGCCGCTTTGGGCCACGCCCGCGATGATATGCAGCATGCCATCCCCCATTTTTTCTGTATCGGTTTATTACTTGACCATTATGCCATGAGCGCAAGCAAACAGTATAATTTGTGAATCATAAGCGGTTGCCCCGTGCAGGGGCGCGCCGCTGCGCATCAATATCTTACCACAAATCGAAGAGCTCCGCCATCCTTCGGTGAGGATGGCGGAGCCTGCATGTACAATCAATCTAAGGCAAGCGGTGTTACCGCGCTTCCTGCCGGAGCTTTAGGCGCAGCTTATCGCTGATCATCGCGATAAATTCGCTGTTAGTCGGCTTGCCCTTGGTGTTATGGATGGTGTAGCCGAAGTAGGAGGTAAGAACATCGACATCACCGCGATCCCAAGCCACTTCTATGGCGTGGCGGATGGCGCGCTCCACGCGGGAGGAGGTGGTCGAAAACCGTTTTGCCACCGCCGGATAAAGCTGTTTTGTGACCGAATTGATAATTTCGGGGTCGTTGACTGACATCATGATCGCCTCACGCAGATAGTGGTAACCCTTGATGTGTGCGGGCACGCCGATCTGGTGGATGATGTCGGTGACGGTGACCTCCAAGCTTGGAGAACGCTTGGCGTCGGTGATGCGCGAGACGTTGTCCGGCCTTTTGGAGCCCGAAAGCTGCACAACGCGTTCCACCATCATATTGACGTCGAACGGACGTAAAAAATAATACGCGGCACCGGCAGCCAACAATTCTCTCTCGAGAATGCCGTTGTCAAAGGTGGACATCATCATAAAAAGCGGTTTATAGGCCTGCTCGTCCTCCCGCACGGCTTTCATGACGCCGATGGCATCCAGACGCGGCATAAATACGTCGATCAATACGACATTGGGGCGTTGATCGAGAATTGCCTGCGTCACCTTAATACCATCCTTCGCCACAAAAACAGTCTCGTAACCATAAGTGTGCAAAAGAGCGGCGGCCTGTGCGCAAAATTCCTTATTATCGTCCGCGATGAGTACCTTCATTTTCTCTGCCATGGGTTACTTACCTCCTGTTATAATGTTGATTGCGCTGCTTGACTTCCATAGATTACCATATTTTGTCATTGATTGCAACCCTTTTCACGCAAATAAATTCTATTATTTTCCATTTATTCCAGAATGCCGTATCCCCCGAGCCAATTCGGTTTGGATTGGAGATTTACATCGCTTTTTTTGATTTCATCTATAATATCGTAGGTACAGGTTCGATTTAATAATATTATATAACAAAATGGATTCAGGAGGGAAGCCAATAAACAACGATATCTGATCAATTTTAAGAGCAATACTGTGACTTTTGTTAAGTTATATGTATAAAGTTAAAAATCGTTCGTTTATTTTATGAGACATCTATGTTATGATTTTATGTATTGGCCGCCGTTGTTTTAACGGATCTGATGTGGACTGTGCGGTGTTCTCCTCCGCCTATGATCGGAAAATTCAAACATCCGATCGAAAATTTGAATTGCCCTCCGACTGTGTTTTAGTGGATAATAACTATGACATAGGTCCTGCTGTTGGCAAGTCTTGTGTAAGATTAGAATTCGGAGGAGATTTAACATGAAAGAAGTTTGCGTCGGTCTCGTAGGCGCCGGTTATGCCGCCTATCTCCATGGAAATGGTTATGAAAAGGTCTCCGGTGTGCCGCTGCGGCTTAAGACCATCGTCGACACCAATCTCGAAAAGGCGAACGCTGTCAAAGAACGCTACGGCTTTGAACAGGCCATTTCCGATTTTGACGCGCTGCTCCAGGACCCTGAAATTAACCTTGTCGA
>DALYYK010000305.1:0-3939 GCA_031983305.1 Candidatus Fimivivens sp.
ACCAAGGCAAGCACCGGTACAAACACCGGAGCCGCCGGGCCTGTGAACGCACCCGCCCACGCGCCTATTTGCGCCCCCGCAGCCGCCCCCGCCCAGCGCCCGCCGATTTTTGCGGCTGTGGATACGGTTTTCTCACCCAGCTTTTTATCGGTATCCTTTAAATCTTTGTCGATGGCGATACCCAGTTCCAGCGCATCCAGTGCAACGCCCGCGACCAGCAGCGTTTTTCCTGCAACGCGAACTATCTTACCTGTTCCTTTCAGGTTTTTCAAAATGTTGTAGGCGTCATCAGAAAGTGGGTAATGATTATAGCTTTTTCGTATTTTATCATATATCCAGGTCGATTTCTTAGCATCCTTAATAACGTCCATATTGATATGGTTATAGTTAATGGGAAGTCTATTTTCTCTAAACCACCCTGTTTGCCCCGGATGTGGAGGATCAAATCTTATGTAACGCTGTTAATCTAATACCAATGCGTTAGACAGCCCGGCTTTGCCTGCGCTTTTCGTGCTCCCAACGGTTATCCCTGTCAAGTTGCTCTGCAAAGGATCAACCCAATTTAGAATTGGCACGGTTCCATCCACAAGCTTGTTGTAAAAGCTGTTCCACGCCGCAAGTGTCTCTTTGCCGTAAACGCCGTCCTCTTTAAGCCTGCCGCTTTTTCCTTTTATGCCAAGCTTATTGAGATTCTTTTGCAGTTGCAAAATCTTTTGATGATTTCCCCCAACAAACCAGCTCAGCGCTTTCACCTGATTGACGATATCTCTGCCTTTTGAAACGCCGCAGCGTGCCAATTCCTGCCCGACCTGCGCTAATCTGACGGCATTTTCATCCAAGATATAATCGTTATTTTGTGTGCCCTTCTTTAAGTCGCGTTCAATATTGCCCGCTAAAGCTTCCAACGCGCTCAATATTCTGCTACGGTAGGCCTTCGCCGTTGGGCTGTTTCTTCCGGAGCCGTTATTTACGGTTCGGAGAAGGTCGTTGTAATAGTTGCAACTGTCTTTTACCTTCATAAGCCCTTCGAGGGTCTGAGACTCGTTTAATTTGCGAAAATAGCTCTTGCTTCCCACGGCATAGCCGTTTCTTCCCTTTAATTCTACGCTCATTTTGTCCTCTATGGCATATTGCCGATTCAATTCAACCAGGCGAATGAATGCCCCGAGGATTCCCCTGACTGTAATCTCACCATACATTAGGGAGAATATGGCTTTCAATAGTCAAATTATTTGACACCAAAGCTTCTTTCCACAATTATACATACCGCCACACCATACCGCAAATCTAATTAGGCTTGCGGTTTCTTTAAAAGGAATTTATGTTTTCCTCCGCCCGGGCGCAATTAAACAAAAGTTAATCTAAAACCGTTCTCCCCTGCATATACATGCACTAAGACGACACAGGGGAGGGCACACATGTGAAAGGCTTGCCGGAGGAGCGCGCCATACTGCTCGCTCAATATATCATCGAAAACAACGCAACGGTGCGCCAGGCGGCAAAGGCGTTTGATATTTCGAAGTCCACGGTGCATAAGGACGTCAGCGAACGCATCAAACTGCTGTCGCCGTCACTGTATGAGCAGTGCAGGCATGTGCTTGAGGTGAATAAGTCGCAGCGGCATATTCGCGGAGGGCTTGCCACGAGAGAAAAATATGCCAAAATGAGGACGAAATAACCGCCCGGGACATTTTGCCCCGCTAAACCTGTAAGCGCACGCTTCCAGTCGATGGATGGTGCGCTTTTTAGGTTTTGCGGCGCGTTTGCGCGCTTGTGCATCAAGGCGTTCAGAATGGCAGGAATGTAAGCGCAAGCGCGGGTGCATAATGCAAAGGGAATAGTATGGAGCACTGTATATGGCGTCTTCTGAATCGCGCCGATACGCGTCATCTGCACAACGGGCGAAGGCTTTTTCAAGCGAGGAGCAAAGCGTAAAATGGATGGTAATAAGCATCGGTGTTCGCTGTACGACCCATTGCAGGTTGCCACCAGCGCGCGAATTCTCGCGAGCGGGTCAGGCGGTAGAAAAGGCCCTTATGAAGGCGCTATCTAAATTGCCGCAGCAGGCGGCTCTAGCCACTATTCATTATGTCCTGTTCACCGTTCCGGTCTTCCTATTCATGTAAAACCAGTTTTCTGTTAATTGACATCTCTGCCGAAAAATTGTACAATAAACAAAAATTGCTCAAGCTGCCAAGACCACCGACGGGCAAACGTGGCAGCCGTAGCAGGTTGCGGCTTTAAAGCCGCATTTTGGCGTTTTTGAAAATAAAAATTACGAGCCTTTTGCTCAAAGCCTATGCTTAAACATTTTACTTATGAGAGATACTATAAGTTAGCAAATAACGGAAGGAAGGTTCGCCTTGGAAAAGTTTATTATAAAAGGCGGTCGCCCCTTAAGTGGAGAAGTTATGATCAGCGGTGCCAAGAATGCCGCCGTCGCGATTATTCCGGCGACAATTCTGGCCAAGGGCTGCTGTGTGATTGAAAATGTCCCCGACATCAGCGATGTTGAGATTCTGCTCGAAATTCTGGCCCATCTCGGCGCAAAAACCCGCCGCCTCACCCGCGATACGCTCGAGATTGATACTTCCGCCGTTGGCTGCAACGAGGTGCCCTACGAGTTTGCTAGGGCGATGCGGGCGTCCTATTATTTTCTTGGCGCGCTGCTCGGGCGCTGCAATGAGGCGAACGTCTCGATGCCGGGCGGCTGCAACTTCGGCGTCCGGCCGATCGACCAGCACCTCAAGGGCTTTACGGCGCTCGGGGCTGAGGTCACGGTCGACAGCGGCATGATCCGCGCGGCTGCCAATCGCCTGACCGGCGCGCACATCCACTTTGACGTGGTCAGCGTGGGCGCGACGGTCAACGTCATGATGGCCGCCGTCAAGGCGCATGGTGTCACAATTATGGAAAACGCCGCCAAGGAGCCGCACATCGTCGACTTGGCGAACTTTTTAAACTCGATGGGAGCTGACATCCGTGGCGCCGGTACCGACGTCATCAAGGTGCACGGCGTTGATGTGCTGCGCCCGAGCACCTATTCGATCATTCCCGATCAGATTGAGGCGGGCACCTATATGGTGCTGGCGGCGGCGACCGGGTCGGATCTGCTGATTAAAAACGTCATCCCCAAGCACTTGGAGTCGATCAGCGACAAGCTGTTGGCGGCGGGCGCGATTATCGAGGAGCTCGATGATGCCGTGCAGGTCACGGGGCAGGCGGTTATCAATAAGGTCAATGTCAAAACGCTGCCGCATCCGGGCTTTCCGACCGATATGCAGCCGCAGATCACCGCCATGCTCTGCCGCGCCTGCGGCACGAGCATCATCACCGAGGGTGTGTGGGAGGGCGGCCGGTTCAAATATATCGACGAACTCAAGCGTATGGGCGCCAACATCTCGGTCGACGGCAAAATGGCGGTCATCGAGGGCGTCTCCCGCCTGACCGGCGCACCGGTTAAGGCGACCGATCTGCGCGCTGGGGCGGCGCTCGTTATCGCGGCGCTCGCCGCCGAGGGCGTCACCGAAATTGAAGATATCGAGTATATCGAGCGCGGCTATGAGAAGATTGTTGAAAAGCTGGTGCAGATCGGTGCGAATATCAAAAAACAGATCACGCCCGATTCAGACGTGATCCGGCCCGCGCAGTAGCTGTTTGACGCTGGGGCTATCCCCGAGATTTGGGGATAGCCGTTTTTGTTTTATACTTAAAGGGGAGATTCCATTGGCGAAATTTTGCGTGCTGGCCTCGTCGAGCGCGGGCAACAGCACCTACATATCCTGCGCGGCGGGCGGGTTGCTCGTCGACGCGGGCATCAGCTGCCGCAGAATTGTCAATGCCATCGCCGAAACGGGCGAGTCGGCGTCGGCACTTCGCGCGGTGCTGATCACGCACGAGCACACCGACCATATCAAGGGCCTGTGCAATCTGATCAAG
>DALYYK010000306.1:0-3929 GCA_031983305.1 Candidatus Fimivivens sp.
ATTCTCAATAACGTGCGCGTCATTGAGAATAAGCCCGGCTACGCCGTGCTTGTTTTGCGCTTATGGCGCAAAACGCGTCCTATAGTATTTTATTGCTAAAAACCCTGCTCAGGTTTTCAGCAATAAAATACTGATCAAAGAGCTTGTGGGGTTCGGGGCAAAGCCCGCAAGCTTTATCGATCAAAAGCGCAGGAGAGGGCGTAAAAACAGTCCGGGGGACTGTTTTACGTGGGAGAACCCCCCGGCAAAGGGGTTCTCCCGGCGCCGCGTTAGAGCGGCATCCGTGCTTTTAACGGTCGTCTTTTTGCTTTTCTTGCTGTAGCAGCATTAAAAGGCACCGCGTGCACATTTTGCTCTTGGCGATCCGCTACAACGCGGCAGCAGGTGTTTTGTCGGTCATCCGCAGTGTGCTATTTATGCCCTTCTCGGGCATTCACCATAATAGCCGACATTGTGTTGCGCTGACACGCAGGAACGCCCCCCCAACCCCCTGAGGGGGCTTAAAAGTATGCGGTTATTGGTAATTGTGTGCCCCACGTGAGGGTGTTAGGCTTCCCACGCGCCGTCAGTGGGCGCGCATCCAGACTTGTTACGTGATTATGCGCGCCAATTGCGTTTTTGGGGCCTCTTGGGGCACGGTGCCGCTTCCATCGCGCCGCCGTGCGGGTGGGTTGGCTATCAGCTTATAGCGGTGGCAGCCTTTGCTTCTTAATTGTTCATGGGAGCGAAGCGCGCGTCACGGCATCCACTTGTAACCAAAGCCCCAGACTGTTGTGATGTGCTGCGGGCTTGAAGCCTCCTCCTCCACCTTCATGCGCAGGCGGCGGATGTTGACGTCCACAATTTTGACATCGCCGAAATAATCCTCACCCCAGACAGCGGTCAGAATCTGGCTGCGCTCGAGCGCCGTTTCAGGGTTTTTCATAAAGATTTCCATGATCTGAAATTCCACTTGTGTCAGCTCGATCGGCACGCCGTTCTTGGTGACGGTGCGGCTCTTGAGATTGAGCGTAAACGGGCCGGAGGTCAGCTCGTTATCCGGCTTTTTGGGGTTGGACATCGACACGCGGCGGTGGATGGCATCGACACGCGCCAAAAGCTCGGAGGGTGAAAACGGCTTGGTGATGTAATCGTCCGCGCCGAGCATCAGGCCGTTGACCTTGTCCATCTCCTGACTTTTAGCGGTCAGAATGATGATGCCAAGCGCATCCGAGCGCTCGCGCAGCTTTTTACAGACCGAAAAACCGTCGAGCCCGGGCATCATGACGTCGAGAATCACGACGTCAAAGCCCTCCTCAGTGTTGTCGTAGGCGGTGATGGCATCCAACCCGTTGTTGACGTCGGTGACCGAATAACCGGCGCGCTTGAGATTTATGACCACAAAGTCGCGGATGGCGTCCTCGTCCTCGGCGATCAGAATGTTTTTCATGGCGGCTCCTTTCCAAGGCGGTATCCGCACGCCTTATTGCAGATCGAGCAGTGAGAACAGGCTTTGCGCCTGCTCGTAGGTGATAGAATAGCCCGGGTATTGCGTTTCAGGAATATAGATCTGATAGCTGTTGACGCCCTTGGTGCCCACAACGTTATATTGCGCCGTCTCAAACTTATCCTGATAGTCCGAGGGGCTGACCACGCGGATGCGCAACAGCTCGACATCCGATCTTTCGAGCGATTGGTCATACAGCACAAACCGCCACTCGCCGGTATCGGACTGCCGCCGCACCGTGACGACGTCGCGCCAGGATTCGGGAATCTTGAGCTGATAACCCGCCGCGAAATTGACGACCGAGCGCTGCACGCATTGCAGCTCACCCTCGAGTACGCTCATATATTCGGTCAGATAGACCGCCTCGCGTTCAAGCGCGGCCGAGTAGCCCGGCAGCGGCGAAGAAACGGGGATATCGATCAGCCCATCACCGTTGACGTCGGCGCAGGTCAGCGTCGGGGTCGCGCGGTCAAACGATTCGTAGATGCCAAGCTCCTCATGCGAAAGCGCCTCGATAATCGACTTCTGGTCATCCACGGTGGCAATGGCGGTCGTCATCTCGTCCGAACCAAGGTAGATATCGGCAAACACCGCGTTGAGTCCGGTCGTCAGCCTGCCGTACGAAAGTTTGGCGTATTCGGTCATAGCGGTCGGCATTTTGACCTCGCTCGTGCGCACAATGCGCCCCGAACGATATTTTATCAACGACATGACCGCCGATTTGGTCAGATTTTTGGTGCAGAGAATCATTTCAGAAAGACCGTTGCCATCGACATCGGCCACTAAAATTTCGTTATAGCTGCCCTCGTAGCGCGTTTCGGCGCTCTCGTCGGTGTAGGAATAGACCTTGCAGAGCAGATTATCCCGGCCCGCGACGGTCCAGCCAACGATGATATTGTCGCGGCCGGCATCCTCAATCGGCGCAAACGAGATAAAGTCGATCTCACCGCCCTCGCCGGGCAGCTGGTAGCGGCTTTTCCAAACGCCGTCCTGCTCGGCGAGAATGCTCATCCACGAGGAGGTCAGGCCGTTGACGGTCAGCTCGTAAAAAACGATGGCTTCGTCGCGGCCATCCCGGTCGAGATCGTCGAGTACGCAGGCCGAAAGATTATCGCCCCGGCGCGGATATTTCAGCTTGAAAGCGTTGGTGCCGACCGCCAGCTCAACCGCATCATAGATGGCTGACTGCTGCGCGGTCAGGCGCGGCGGCGCAAGCAGCTCGTTGACGCCGAGCTGCACCCCGCTGCATCCGCCCAGCAGCAGCAACGATAAAAGTAACGCTAAAAGCCTCATCGGCATCACCTCCCCTGTTTGAAAGCCCGCCGCCGTAAAAAACAAAAGACGGCGCTTTAAGTCACACAGCCGCTGTTAAAGCGCATCGGCACGGCTTAAATCGCGGTTTTCCATACTTAATTATTATACCACCAGATAGTGTGGTGTCAATCGTCAAGGCCGTTTCAAGCATTAACAAGCTGTGACATTTCTGTGATATCTCGGGGCGGTGCTGACTATTTTAAGGCAGGCATGGTAAGGCTTTAAAGGCAGGGCTTTAAACCCGCGCATAATTATGGTAAAATAACCGCAAATCGGCCCGTTTTGCCGAGCGATTATCCCCCCTCGCACGGCGGTCGCAAAATACGCTGTAATAATCATCAAGCCCTGCATGCGGGCAATCTGCACACCGCAAAACGGATAACGATTTTGATTTTAACATCATGTAAAAAACGCATTTGATCGGAGGTAAAATAGCCGATATGAAAAAGCTGTTATTGCTCACCACGGGCGGCACCATCGCCTCAACTCCGTCGGACGACGGCCTGCGCCCGACCGCACAGGGCACCAGCCTGCTCGAACTGGCGGGCGTGCTGCCCTACGACGTAACAATACGCGACCTGCTCACGCTCGACTCTTCGAATATTCAGCCCGAGGAATGGCAGCTCATCGCCCGCACGGTCTTTGAGCAGCGCGGTGACTTTGACGGTATCGTCATCACCCACGGCACCGATACGATGGCCTATACCGCCTCAATGCTCAGCTTTATGCTGCCGGGCATCGACCTACCGGTTGTGCTCACCGGCAGCCAGCTGCCGATTTTCCATCCGCTTTCTGATGCGCCGGATAATCTGCGCACCGCCTTTGCGATGGCGGTCAGCGGCGTCCCCGGCGTTTTTGTCGCCTTTGACCGCAGGGTGCTGCTCGGCTGTCGTTCGGTCAAGGTGCGCACCACCGGCTTTGACGCCTTCGACAGCGTGAATCTGCCGCCGATCGCACAGGTTAGCTCGGACGGGCTGGTCATCAACACGGCATCGCTGCCCGCACAAGGTCGCCCCTGCGCGCTGGCCGAACAGGTCGACAGCCGCGTTGCGCTGATCAAGCTGATCCCCGGATTAGACCCGCGCTTTTTAGAGGCACTGCCCCAGCTCGATTGCCGCGGCGTCGTGCT
>DALYYK010000307.1:0-3922 GCA_031983305.1 Candidatus Fimivivens sp.
AACGTCTTATGTTCGTTGATCAGCAGCTGGCGCAGCGCGAATTGATACGGCCCTTCCATCGTGCGCGGATAGCTCTGGGGGGTGTAGTCCTGTCCTGTTAGCGCGACATAGACCTGCAAAAATTTCTCCGCGTGCCGGCGTTCGTTCTCGGCAATCTCTAAAAAGAGCTGGCGTTCCTTCTCATTTGGCGCAATATCCGCTATCGCGCGGTAAATCGCTTCATAGTTGAGCTCGTTCTCAATATAATCCTGAAGACGCTGTGGTAAACTATAATCCACTGCTATCCCTCTTTCCGTTAGTTATTACATTATATTAAAGCCGAGCGCCGCCGTGCGCCCGGCGCATAAAACGACCGTAATTCCAATAATTATATGCGGTGACGCTTGACATTTCTTAAAGAAATACATATAATGAATTAAATTAATTCGCCCAAATGCGGTGAAGGGAACAGTACCTGCGATAAGATGCATTTTCAGAGAGTTGCCGGTCGGTGTGAGGCAGCAGTGCAGGCGCAGCGAATATCCTCCCTGAGCAGTCGATCGAACGCCAGACGGCCAATAGACTCGAACGTTTAACACGCGTTACTGTGTTCGGTATTCGGCAGATTTTCTGCCCGATGCCCGATTGAGCGGCCGCTTATTTTAGCGGCAATTAAGAGTGGTACCGCAGAGTGCATATTAAAATGCCTTTGTCTCTTGAAAAACAAGAGGCAAAGGTCTTTTTGTTTTTAAAAGCTCTTAAACCGAATTTGCGGCGAAAACGACAGGAGAATGTATGATGAAAAATCAAAATGGAAGCTATCTCGTCACGCTGCTCACCGATGACGCCACGCTGACGCTGGCACGGTTCACCGGCGTGCTTGGCCGCTGGGGCTGCGCGCTCGAAACGCTGGTCATGTCAAAAGACCGCGTACCCCACCTTCATCGCCTGACCTGTGTTTTTATCGCCGATGCTTATCAGGCCGCACGCATCGCAAGCCAGACCGCGCGTCTTGAGCAGGTGACCGAGCTACAGCTGGTTTCGCAAAATCCACTGTGCGATGTCGGCCCTCTAAAGGTCCGCATTGCCTGCGACGACCTCAGCCACGCCGAGGCCTGCCGCCTGTGCGACCGGCATAGCGCGTTCATCTCGGGCCGAACCGAGCACGAGATGACCATTGAGGCCGAGTCAAACCCCAAGGGATTGGCGATGTTTTTAAACGATGTCGCTCCCTACGGCCTGCTGCACGCCGAGGTACCGAATGTCTCCTATTTTCCGCTCGAAAGTCCGGCGTTAGCCAGTGGCGCCTATTAATACGCCGACACATGGCGGCAGCCTGTATTCCATCAGCCGGTGGCTGGGCCGAGTCTATTGCTCGGTATCCAGCCGCCGGCTTTGCCATTTATCCGGCTCATATTGCTTTTCGATCTGTAATGCGATAAAATAAAGCCATATACGGCCTTAAGCCTTTGTTTTGTCGCGCAATTTTTATCGGGGCAGGTGTTTTATTTTGGCAAAAAAAATCTTGTTTTGTGCGTCAACCGCCTCGCATATCAAAAATTTTCATATGCCCTATCTGTCGGCCTTTTCAGACCGCGGCTACGACGTTTTTACCGCAACGGGCGACAGCACGCCGATTATAGGCGCCAATAAAAGCTTTACGCTGCCGTTTTTTAAGCGCTTTTTTAGCTTTCAGAATATCCGGGCCATCTTCGAGGCACGCCGGTTGCTGCTCAACGAAACGTTTGATATTGTCAGCCTGCACACCACGCTCGCGGCGGCGGTTGTGCGCGCGGCGTTGCTGACTCTTCCGAAGCGGCGGCGTCCCCGCGTTTTTTATACCTGTCACGGTTATCTTTTTAATGAAAACGACGGTATTTCGCGGTTAAAATACCTGTTGCCGGAGCAACTCTGCGCCGGTGTGACCGATGTGCTGATGGTGATGAACCGCGAGGACGAGCGCATTGCGCGCCGCTATCGCCTCTCGCGCGGCGGCATCTATTATATAAACGGCATGGGACTTGCCCCCGACCGCTTTATGCCGCCCACGCCTGAGCAGCACGTCGCCGCCAAAGCGGCGCTGGGCTTTTTGCCTGAGCAGCTTCTGCTTGTTTATATCGCGGAGTTTTCAAAGCGTAAAAACCATTGGCAGCTTTTGTCCGCCTTCGCACCGGCCGCACATTTAAGACCGGAGCTGCAACTGCTGCTGGCCGGCACCGGGACATTGCTCGAGGACTGCCGAAAGCTGACGGCCACACTTGGCATCGCTGGGCAGGTGCATTTTTTAGGCTATGTCAACAACACGCCCCAGCTGCTGGCAGGCTGCGATTGCTGTATCTACACCAGCCTTATCGAGGGCCTTCCGTTTAATATTATGGAGGCGCGTGCCAGCGGCCTGCCGGTCATCGCCAGCGACATCAAGGGGCACCGCGAGCTGGCTGAGTCCGACCCCGATCTGATCCTGTTTGGTTCAACCGGCGCGCTGTCACAGCTGCTTGAATGCGTGCAGCCCATCGGGCGGTGTCCAGCCGAGCTGTCGCATTTTATGCTGCCACAGGTGCTGCCGCAGATTATGGCCATCTATCTCAGCGAAGCGACGCCGGGTCATTAATATCGCGACTAAACTTATTATTGGGATGCTTGGCAAATCTAAAAGTTCAACCGCATGCAGGCACTGTGGCTTTATCAATTTAGGTAAATCAGTAAAACTGTTGTAAAATTATACGAAAGCAGGTGTGGAATAAAATTGTTGCCTTATGTTATTTTGCTGGTAATTTCAGGGGTTTTAGGTATTTTAATCTGCGAGCGCAAGCCCTCGCCCCAAAAAGAACTCCTTGTTTTAGGTGTTATGACGCTTTTGATGTGCGTCATGGCCGCACTGCGCGGCGAAAATGTCGGCGTCGATTACGACTGGGTCTATCGCGACTACTTTTTAGCCGCCCGCGCGCATGGCTTTGCGTTTCTACTTTCAGCCGAAAATATGTATCGGGGCGAGCCGGTCTATGGGCTGCTCAATCAAATTGTCGCGCTCTTTACGGGAAATCCGATGGTGCTGTGGTGGAGTGCTTCGGTCGTTATCATTCTGCTGCGAGCCGCTTTTATCTGGCGATATTCCTCCAAAATGTGGCTGAGCACCTTTTGTTATATCGGCCTGGGCTTTTTCACCTACGCGTTGTGCACGCTGCGGCAGGAGCTTGGCATTTCGGTCGCGATGTTTGCGTTGCCGTTTTTACAACGCCGCAAGCCGCTGCCCTATTTTGCGATTATTCTGCTCGCGGGCCTGTGCCACACCAGCCTGTTCATTCTGCTGCCGGTCTATTTTATCGTCACCATACCGCCCAATCGATGGATGATCGGCCTGTACGCCACGGCCTTTATGGCGGTTATCTTTTTTTCAGAAATCTTTTTGAAGTGGATTGTGGCATTGATACCGCGTTTTTCGACCTATACGCCCGATTCCTATTATCTTAAGGGGCGGGACATCAACACCGTGATGATATGGGTTCTGATTCTGCTGATTGCCGCGTTGCTTTACAAAAGCCTGCTTGAACGCGACAAAAACAACCTTGTGCTTTTCAATCTGTTTCTCTGGGGCACGCTGATTATGACGCTGACCATGAAGCATTTTGTGTTCCAGCGCGTAGCGTTGGTGTTTCTGCCGTTCTCGGTCATGCTGATTCCCGAGATGGTACAAAGCATGCTGCCCCCACCCGAACTGCGCAACCTGCCGGATAACGTCAAGGCCAACAAAATAAACAGTCAACAAATTGCGGCGCAAAAGCACAAGCTCAAGGATGCCACCAGAATGTATTATTCGATCATGGGCCTGCTTGTGTCGCTCGTCATTTTAGAGTACCTGTTCCTGCTGCACGCCAACCGCTTGCTGCTGTTGCCTTATACGCCGTTTTGGATGTGACATATAAATGGACACCAAAAATCATCG
>DALYYK010000308.1:0-3919 GCA_031983305.1 Candidatus Fimivivens sp.
GTGTATGTCGTTGAAAGGAGGGGAAAAAGATGTATAACCCTAATTTAGCATCGGCGGAACCGCCGAAAATCACTGTCATATCAGCAAGAAAGCCAGAAATCGCAAAGCTCCGCGTGGCGGCATACGCTCGTGTGAGCAGTGACTCCGATGACCAGCAGAACTCCTACATCGCACAGGTGGATTACTACACCAGGCACATCGCGAACCATGAAGGCTGGGAGTTGGCAGACATCTATGCCGACGAAGGCATTACCGGCCTTGTGGCAAGCAAGCGGGATGATTTCAACCGCATGATACAGGACTGCAGGGATGGGAAAATCGACCGCGTCCTCGTTAAATCTATATCCCGCTTTGCGAGGAACACAAAGGAGTATATCCAGTATGTGAGGGAGCTCCTCCGGCTTGGCATCTCCATCCGCTTTGAGAAGGAGAACATCGATACCGGCAAGATGACATCGGAGCAGATTGCCACCATCTACGGCGCCTTTTCACAAATGGAATCACAAAACCACTCGAACAATATGCGGATCAGCGTCCGCATTCGAATGGAAAAGGGCGACTACGTTTCACCGGCCACCCCCTACGGCTACAAGCTGGAGGAACGCACCTTGGTGGTCATCCCTGAGCAGGCCGAGGTGGTTCGGCGCATTTTTACCGCCTACCTGAGTGGTCAGGGAAAAAATGATATCGCAGACGAGTTGAACAGGATGGGCCTCCCCCGCACAAAGGGGCGAACAATCTGGCACCCAAGCACAGTGGCATATATCCTCACCAACATCTCCTACACCGGGGATATGGTCTGGCAAAAGAGCTTCGCCACCAACGACATCCCATTCCGGCAGGTGCGGAATAAAGGAGAAAAGCCCAAATATTTCGTGGAGAACTGCCATCAGCCGATTGTCTCCAAGGATGAATTCCAGCGGGTGCAGACGCTTCTGGAAACTCGCAGGGCACAGATAGCGGATACGGTTTCCTCCACACTGCTGACGAAAAAACTCCACTGCGGAAACTGCGGTACCCTGTTCCGAAGGAAAATCGTCAATGAAAAGGTCTACTGGATTTGCCGGAGGCATGACAGCCACAAAGACCTTTGCCCGATCTCTCAAGTACCGGAGGAACAGATTGTCGCAGGGGTTCTCCGAATGTACCACAAGATGAAAAGACACCGTGAGCAAATCCTGTCACCACTCTTAAATCAGCTCACCGATCTGAGGGAAAAGGAACTTCGCTCCAATCGCAAGATAAACGATATTGATAAAGAAATAGCGCAGTTAACCGAGCAGAATCTCGTTCTTGTTCGACTCAAGTCGAAGGGATACGTAGATTCTGCTCTTTATTTATCCCAAACCGGCGAAATCGACTTCAAGCTCCGGGAACTGCGCCGTCTGCGCCGCCGTATCATGGAAACCACCGGTGAGGACAGGCAGATTAAAGCCACGGAAGCGATGCTGGATTATCTGGAGTCCAGCCCCGAACACTTAGGGGAGCTCAACGAGGAACTGTTTGAAACGCTGGTGGAGAAGATCACCATCTCCTCGGAAACCGAGATGAACCTCACCCTTTACAACGGGCTGACACTGAAGGAAACCATGGAAAGGACGGTGCGGTAACATGGCATGGCAGAGAAAAATCCCCTTCGGCTATGTGATGAAAAACGGCGAAATCTTGTGCTGCCCCACGGAGTCGGCAGCCGTCAAAGAGATTTTCAGGCTTTACTCCGAGGGAATGGCCTACAGCAAGATTGCTGACGAGATGATGCTCCGGGGCATCCCCTATCACAAGCACACCAACCAGTGGAATAAGCACATGGTCAAGCGCATCCTCGAAAATGAACGCTACCTCGGAGAAAGGGAGTACCCGCCGATCATCGAATCGGAAACCTTTATGCATATCCAGCTTATCAGGGGAGATAAAAACACCTACACCCCCTGCCCGGACTACATCAAGCCCATCCGTGAAAAGGCGGTGTGCGGTGTGTGTGGCGGTAGGATGGTCCGGGATACAAGAGCATCAAGCAAGGTTCGCTGGTACTGTCAGACGGAAGGCTGTGCCAACCGCCGCTACATAGAGGACGAGGATACCCACACCGCCCTGACAGGACGGTTGAACGCACTGGCTCAGAACCCCGACCTCTTTGTCTGGCCCCTCCCACAGCAGGCTGGAGAGCTGACGCTGGAGGCGGCCCGCATCCAGAATGAGGTGGTCCGAGAACTGAACAAAGCGGAGCCGGGTGTAGAATACACCAAAATGCTGATACTGGCCTGCGCCGCCGAAAAATATAGCGGACTGCCCGATTATACCCCTTATCACCAAATGCAGATACTGAGGGAGAGAATCACAGACCGCCCGATGGACGATGAGCTCCGCAATGAAATCCTCAGAACCGCCATACAGGAAATCCGGTTTACAGGCGGCGGTCTGGAACTGCGGCTCATCAACGGAAAAACCCTTGAAGCGAATGGAAAGGAGATTGGAAAATGCCTGCGACAGCAACAAGGAAAATAACGGTTATCCCCGCCGATCCGATATACGCCCAAAAGGATATCCGCAAAAAAGCCCTGCGTGTGGCGCCTTACTGCCGTGTTTCCACCAACTCCGAGGAACAGCTCGACAGCTATCAGGCGCAGATTGAATACTACACGGAAAGAATCGCCGCCCAGCCCGAATGGACCATGGTGGATATGTTCGCGGACGAAGGCAAAAGTGCCACCTCCACCAAAAAGCGCAAGGATTTCCTGCGGATGATCAAAGCCTGTGAAAAAGGCAAGGTGGATCTTGTCATCACCAAATCAGTATCCCGATTCTGCCGGAATACGCTGGACGGTCTCGATTATGTCCGCAAGCTCAAGCGTATGGGCGTCGGGGTTTTCTTCGAAAAGGAGAATGTCAACACCCTCTACATGGACAACGAGATGATCCTCACCTTCATGATGAGCCAGGCGCAGGCCGAGAGCGAGTCCATGAGCGGCAATATCCGCTGGGGCCACCGAAAAAACTTTAAGGACGGCAAGGTCTACTACCACTATGCGGGGTTCCTCGGCTACCGCAAGGGTAAGGACGGTTTGCCGGAAATTGACCCGGAGGAAGCGGAAATCGTCCGCAGGGTTTTCTCCCGATATCTGGTCGGGCACAGCGTCGCCAAAATCATCGCTGACCTTGAGGCAGATGGCATCAAAACATTGAGAGGCAAGGAGAAATGGAATGACGGCGTCATCCGCGGCATGCTTAAAAACGAAAAATACATCGGGGACGCCCTGCTACAAAAGACCTTCATTGCTGACCTTTTCACCCGCCAGTCCAAGAAGAATAACGGAGAGCTTCCCCAATATTATGTCGAGAACTGCCATCCCGCCATCATCGACAAGCTGACCTTCCAGCGGGTGCAGGAGGAAATGGCCCGCCGTTCCAGCCTGAGAAAGGTCAGCGCAAACGCTAAAACCGAGCTTGCCAAATACAGCGGCAAGTATGTGCTGACCGAACTTTTATCCTGCGGGAACTGCGGAAGCCCCTACCGCCGTGTCACATGGACGAGGCCGGAGGGCAAGAAAATCGTCTGGCGGTGCATCAACCGGCTGGAAAACGGTAAAAAGTTCTGCAAGGATTCCCCTACGCTGGAAGAAGGCCGAATCCACGCCGCCGTGGTCTCCGCCATGAACGAAATGTTCAGCCTGAAAACCATGAAATCTCTGCTGCAGGACAGCATCCTGTCCGCCCTTTCAGGGAACAGCGGAGAAACAAGCATCGCAGCCATCGACAGCAGGCTGTCGGAGCTGCGGGCACGGCAATATGAGCTCCTCCAATTCGCCGCGTCTGTGGGCGCAGACTCCACCCAATACGATGAGGATTTGAACGAAGTCAGCATGGAGTTTTCCGCACTGGTCTCAAAACGCAGCGAGCTGGAAAAAAACCAGCAGGGCAT
>DALYYK010000309.1:0-3908 GCA_031983305.1 Candidatus Fimivivens sp.
AAAGGGCGTCATATAGATATAGAATACGAGCATCACGAGTTTTTCAACAATTTTAAAGCCGGCTGCGATCTTTTTGGGCAGCATCGACACGACCTGCTCAATTTTGATAGAAACCTGCTTTTTAAAGCAGTAGCTGATGCTCAAAAATCCTGACCAGACAAACATAAAGCGCGAAAGCTCCTCGGACCAAGAGAGCGGGCTATTAAAAATATATCTTGCTACGATCTGTGCGCCCATAGCCAAAGACATAATCAGCAGCAGTACAACCAGAATCGTTTCTTCAAGGCTTTCATCCAACCATTTGAGAACCTTCATAGGCCACCTTTATTTCCTTTCTTAGCAAGTGTTACCGCGTTTGGCAGCGGCGCTCTGCTTTAAGCGCCGCTGTCAAGCAATATGAATGGGATTTGAATAGCGCCTTATAATGCCGGACTAGGACTTGTGAGAAGCAGAATGCTTCGGCGGCTCGTATACGCCCTCGGCGTTGCGAATAACCTTGCCGTTGACAACACGGCCATCGGGGGAATAGATATCGTTGATGTTCCAGCAGCCGGGTGTCGGCACCGGGATGTTCTGCATCGGAACGTCAAGCAGGTAGGGCTTATTGGCCTCAATCGCCTTTTTAAGCGCGGGGGCAAACTCGTCGGCAGAGGTAATCTTGACCGACTCAATACCGTAGCCCTTGGCAATCTGGGCCCAGTCGGGGGTATAGCTCTCGCCGTCGGGCGTTGAGAACAGCGTGCCGAACTTGGTGCCGTAGTTGCCATATTCCAGACCGGCGATGGTGCCGAACGCGGAGTTGTTCATAACCACCCACACAACCGGGATATTCTGCTCGACCGCAGTGGCAATAACCGAGGGGTTGGTGCCAAAGCCGCCGTCGCCGATTAGTGTGATAACCGTCTTGTCAGGGGCGGCCAGCTTGGCGCCCAGAATAGCGGCCGAGCCAAAGCCCATAGTCGCCAGACCCGACGGATGGTGGATACTGCCCGGAACCTCGACATCAAACTGCTGCGCGACGCCGTTCTTGTTCCAGCCCACATCGGTAAAGATGAGCGAATCAGCGGGCAGCTGCTCCTTGACATCCTTGAGGATGCGCTGGGGGGTCATCGGAAAGCGGCTGTCGTTGCTGACATCGGTGTTGGCCGCCTTGAAGGCCGCCTTCTGTGCGGCGATTTCGGCGCGCAGCTCGGGCCGGTCAATGCCGTTGGGGCAAAGCTTCTTGGCCTCTTCGAGAATCTGCTGCAACGCATATTTCAGGTCGGCCACCGCGCCGATCTCGACGGGGTAATTACGGCCGATCTCAGTGGGGTCAATGTCAACCTGCAAGAACTTGGTCTTGCTCATATCAAAGGTGACGCCTGGGTACCAGCTTGAGCTGTCCGCCTCGGCAAAACGGGTGCCAAGGCCGAGAATGACGTCGGCATTGGCGGTCAGCTTATGGGTGAACTCCATACCCCAGAAGCCGGTCTGGCCGATCATCAGCGGATGCGTATCCGAAATACAGCCCTGACCCATCAGCGTGCGCGAGACGGGTATGTCGAGGAACTCGGCCAGCGCCGCAAGCTCGTCAGAAGCCTGCGCCAGCAGAATACCGCCGCCCGCGTGCATCACGGGGTTCTTAGCCTCGACAAGGCGCTTGGCAATTGCCTTGGCCGCGTCGGGAGCAAGGGCGGGACGAATCGTCAGATCGCTATCGAGATAGGTGCGCTCAAACAGATCGGTGTCGATCTCGCGCGAGAACATGTCCATCGGAACCGAGATCAGCACCGGGCCGGGCCGTCCGCTCTCGGCAAGGCGGAACGCCTTATCGAGAATGGCGGGCATCGCTTCGGGGTCGTCAATGCGCCATGCGCGCTTGACAATCGGCTTATAGATGTCATACTGCGAGCCGTCGCAGTGCATGTTGACCTCCTGATGCGGATGGCGGCCATAATAATAGCTGGGTGCGTCGCCCGCGATCACCACCATGGGAATCGAGTCAAACGCCGCGTTGGCCACACCGGTAAGGGCGTTGGTCATGCCGGGGCCGATGTGGCACAGCACCACGCTCGCCTTGTGGGTGATGCGCGCATAGCCGTCGGCCGCCGTCGATGCGATCTGCTCATGGCGGTTAGAGATATACTTAACCTTCGGGTTCTTCTCAAGCGCGTCGAGCATCGCAATAACAGTATGACCGCAAAGGCCGAACACATATTCAACACCGCGGCGCTCCAAGTAATCGACGATCTGGTAAGAAAGTAACTTCTTCATATTAATATCTGCGCTCCTTTCTAAGCAATGCCTTATCAGGGGGATGGGGCGGCGGGATAAACGCCGCCCCGCGTAGATGATAGCATTGAAATGGCTTATCTGTCCATTTCGGGCTTGTAGAACTCGCCAAACAGCCACTCGTCGCTGGGCTTGTCCTCGGGGATCGGCACCGACACCCAGGTGGTGTTGATATATTGGCGCAGCGCGATGTTCTCAGAGATGATGTTGCCGCCCCAAGTGCCGCAGCCCATCGAGTTGGTCATCGGCATGCCGTTGGTGTAAGAACCGGCGTTGGCTTTGTTCTGCGGCTGGCGGACCATGATTCTCGAAACGGGGGCCGCCATGGCCAGTCTGTGGATGTGATCCTCGTTGAAGGAATAGATGCCGCAGGAGTGACCCTTGCCGCCCACTTCGTAGATGGCGCGCATCATATCAAGCGCATTCTCGAACTCGCCGTCGTACTTAAAGAGCGCCAGCAATGTGGTCAGCTTCTCGCTCGAGAAGAAATGCTCCTTGCCTATGCCGTCACCCATGACCGCGATGAACTTGTACTCAGCGCCAATCGCAAAGCCGGCCATCTCGGCGAGCTTCTGGGGAGAAACAGCGACGGTGTCAGGCAGTCTGTGGCCGTTTTCGTCCCACATGACGCGCTTGATCAGCTCTTTCTCTTCCTCATTGGCAAAGTAAGCGCCTTCCTCCTTGAGGGCCTCGACCGTCGCGTCGAAGATGGAGGCATGAATGACGAGGTTGCCGTCGCAGGAGCAGCCCGAGCCAAAGTCAGAGGTCTTGGAAATGCGGGTATTTCTGGCCGCGTCTCTGGGATCGGCCGTCTCGTCATAGATCATCGTGGAGTTGCCGGCGCCTGAGCCAAAGGCCGGTGTACCGGAGGAGTAAGCGGCCTTAACCATCGGGCGGCCGCCGGTGGCGATGATGAGGTTTGCGCGCCGCATCAGCTCGTCGGTTTTGGCAAGGCTCGGCTCTTCAACAACCTGAAGGATGTCGGCGGGTGCGCCCTCGCGAACCAACGCCTCGCGCATGATCTGCACACACTTGGCGGTGCACTTTTTTGCGCGGGGGTGCGGAGAGAAGATGATCGCGTCGCGCGCCTTGATGGCGTACATGGCCTGACCGGCAGGCGTGGAGGTCGGGTTGGTGGTAGGTACCAGCGAAGCGATAACGCCAACCGGCTTGGCGTATTTGACAATGCCCTTCTCGGGGAGCTCTTCGATAATGCCGACGCTCTTACCGCGCAGCGCGTCGCGCAGCATGCCGCGCACCTTGTGGCGCTTATTGATCTTGGAGATCGGATCGCCGAGGCCGGTCTCTTCAACAACTTCGTAGCAGAGCGGCTCCCAGGTCTGAAGATTCGTAATAGCCCAGCCGACAGCGCGGCAGAGGTGGTCTACACGCTCCTGATCATATGTTGCGATGATATCGGCCGCCTTGTGGGCGCGCTCAAACAATTCATCCATTTCTTTTAACTGCTCGGCGGTGAGTTCCTTTGTTGCCATGGTTAAAATCATCCTTTCGCTCATTACTCAAAATTAATTTAAGAACATTATTTATGCAACACCTGTTGTATAGTCGATTAACGCCAAAAGCGTCCTTATATTTGCGAGAATATTCGTGATGTAAAAACGAACGACTGTAGGCTA
>DALYYK010000310.1:0-3890 GCA_031983305.1 Candidatus Fimivivens sp.
CGACAGAAACTGCGGCCGCCGCCTGTTTGTTTGAAAGATGCCGTTTGTTTCGCACGTATAAAAATAGCATTTATAATAGCGCTAGGCCTGTCTAAGTACAAGCGGATTCTGGAATAGTTTCATCCAATTTTAACATAAACTTATTGAATCGCATGGCAATAAACGGTATTATAAAGTTAACTATAATAAACCAAAAGGAAAAGTGTCATGAAAAATAGTCTTAGATATGTGTCGTTTACGGCTGCGGCTATCGTTTTAATGTCCACCTGTATGGTGGCGTACGCCAAAGAGAAAAAGGCTGATTTACCGGCGGCGGCCAATTGCGCCATCACCGTCGAGGGCGACCGGCTCACCGTTTCGGGCAGCTATACCGCGACGACCAGCTATACGATCAAGGACAAGTCCGTGGCCTTCGCGGTCGATAGCACCGGGCTGGCGCTGACCTATCCGACGCAGAGCGGCGTTAAAACCATCCGGCTTGGCAAGCGGATCAATGCGTTTAATGTGTCCGGCACGCTCGATGCGCTCACGCTTGCCGACACGCTCGACTATCACTATACCGTCACCGTCGACGCATCAGTCAATCAGCTGACCGCAAACGGCGATGTAAAGCTGCTGCTGACCGGCGAAACAGCGATCGACACGCTCACGCTGGCCAACGACAAAGCGGTTGTCACGGCTGAAAACGAGGTCGAAATCCAGAACACGAACAGGGCCTTGAATTCCGAAACCTACCTGACGGTGGCTATCCGCGATTATCGCGCCAATACGGCGGCGGCTTCTTATGACAGCGCGACCGGTGTGCTCTCTTTACAGGCCAATCGGCCCGGATACACCGTAACCGATGCCTTAAAAGACGTTGTGCTGACCGTTCGGCAGGCGCATGGGGATCTGGCGGTGTCCGGGCGGTGGTACTGGCCGAACCTCGACGGCGGCGCCACGGACAGCGGCCGTTATCTGTATCGCTTTGCGCCCACCACGCAGGGGCAAAGCATACAGGCGCTGACGGTGGTGTTTACAGCGGCTGAGGGCGTGTCTTAAAATTTTAAAGCATCTATACAAGGGGTTGTCGCAAACGTTGCGCGCATGCGGTATGATCAATGTGTTGTCAGCCGCCGTATGTAAGGCGAACGTCCTCGGCGCGTTGTTCTGCGCAACCCCTTATTTTTGATTATGCGAATAGAATCAATCAATACCACCGTTCAACTGGTGGCATGCACCAACCCTAAAGGGTATATTGCCAGCTCGCCTCCCCCAAGAGGCCCTGAAAATTCCCCAAGCGCGTCACGCGCACCGCGACTGCTAAAGCAGTTAAATTCGTAAGTCTCGATTTGCGATGAGCTAATCTATTGCCATTTGCTTCGCCCGATGCTTAAAGCTAAAGCAAACGAGGGTGCCTCCCTCGGCAGAGCCTGTGGTTTCCAATACAATAACAAAAAGCGCTTCCCGAAAAACGGGGAGCGCTTTTAAGCACATAAACCTTACTTGTTCGCCAGCGCCGCCCTAAACTGCTCGATCATCAGCGGAACAACCTTGAACAGGTCGCCGGTGATGCCGTAGTCGGCCACTTCAAAAATCGGGGCCGCGTCGTTCTTGTTGACAGCGATGATGCACTCGGAATCCTGCATGCCGGCCTTATGCTGAATAGCGCCGGAGATACCAAGCGCGATGTAGATCTTGGGGTGAACGGTCTTACCGGTCTGGCCAACCTGATGGTCGGCGGAGAGCCAGCCCGCGTCGATGGTGGCACGCGAGCCGCCGACAACGCCGCCAAGCACGTCGGCCAGCTCATGCGCCAGCTCAATGCCCTTCTGGACGTCCTTGCCGATGCCGCGACCAACCGAGACGACAATGTCAGCGCCGGTGAGGTCAACGAGCTGCTTGGCAGCCTTGACAACCTCGAGAACCTGGGTCTGGATGTCGCCCTCGGTGAGCGAGAACTCGGGCTTGATGATCTGGCAGGCGTCGGCCTTGGCCTGATCAAACTCCGCGCGCTTCATAACGCCGGGGCGAACAGTCGCCATAGCGGGGCGGAAGCGCGGGCAGATAATGGTCGCCATCAGGTGACCGCCGAAAGCCGGACGGGTCATCTTGAGGTTTCTGTCCTCGTAGTTAAACTTCTGAGAGGCCAGATCGATTGTGGAGTTGGTTCTCAAAAACTCAATATACTTGGCGACGTCGACATCGAGGTGGGTGCAGTCGGCGCAAAGGCCGGTGTGCAGACGTGCTGCGCAGCGGGGGCCAAGGTCACGGCCAATGTTGGTCGCGCCGATGAGGAAAACCTCGGGCTTCATCTCGGTGATAACGTCGCAGATCACCTTGGCGTAAGCGTCGGTGGTGTAATCCTTGAGCAGGGGGGATTCGCAAACGATGACCTTGTCGGCGCCGTAGCCGCCAAGCTCCTTGGCGATGCCCTCAACCTTGTCGCCCAGCAGCAGACCGCAGAGCTCAACGCCCAGCTCGTCCGCCAGCTTGCGGCCTTCGGAGATCAATTCGTAGTCGGTGGGCATCAGTTTGCCCTGGCGCTGCTCGCAGAAGACCCATACGCCCTTGAAAGCAGCAAGATCGGTATTGTTAAAAGTAGCCATTCGTACTTATCTCCTTTCAATCAGATAATGTGCTTTTCGAGCAAAATGCTGGCAAGCGTTGCACAGGTTGCCTTGTCGGCGCCCTCGAGCATGGTGCCAACACCCTTCTGAGGAGGAGTGAAGGACTTGAAGATGTTCGTGGGAGAGCCCTTCAGACCAATGGTGTCCAAATCGATCAGCGGATCGTCCTTCAAGGTCTCGAAGTTGAAGACATGCAGCGGCTTCGCATAGCAGTCCATGACGCCGCCGACGCTCATGTAACGCGGATCGTTGAGCTCCTTGATGCAGGTGAGCAGGCAAGGGGTCTTGGTCTTGATGGTCATATAGCCGTCCTCAAGCATGCGGCGGCAGGTGACCTCGCCGCCCTCAACCTTCAGGTCGGCAACGTAGGAGATCTGGGGCAGGTCAAGCTTCTCGGCGATCTGCGGGCCGACCTGGGCGGTGTCGCCGTCGATGGCCTGACGGCCGCAGAAGACGATATCGTCAGCCTCAAGGCCGATCTTCTTGATCGCAGCCGAGAGAATCTGAGAGGTCGCGTAGGTATCCGAGCCGCCGAACTCACGGGCAGACACGAGAACGCCTTCGTCAGCGCCCATCGCCATCAGCTCGCGGAGCATGCCCTCAGCGGGGGGCGGGCCCATCGTAATGACAACAACCTTGCAGCCGTTGGCGTCCTTTAAACGCAAAGCCGCCTCGATGGCGCTCTGGTCGTCGGGGTTGATGATGGCGGCCATAGATGCACGGTTCAGGGTGCCGTCGGGATTGACAGCCACCTTACCGGAAGTGTCCGGAACTTGCTTTACACAAACTATTGCTTTCATAAAACGGTGCGCCTCCTCTTACTTAACCTGAAGGGCATTCGCGATGACCATGCGCTGGACTTCGCTTGTGCCTTCGTAGATCTCGGTGATCTTCGCGTCACGCATCATGCGCTCGACCGGGTAATCACGCGTGTAACCGTAACCGCCGAAGAGCTGAACGGCGCGGCGGGTGACATCGTTTGCGGCCTCAGCGGCAAACAGCTTCGCCATAGCGGAGTCGATGCTATAGGGCTCATGCGCCTGCTTCTTGATGGCAGCAGAATAAACCAGATACTGCGCGGCTTTCATGCGGGTATGCATGTCCGCGATCTGGAACTGCGTGTTCTGGAACTGAGAAAGGCGCTTGTTAAACTGAACGCGCTCTCTCGTGTATTTGATGACTTCATCGATGGCGCCCTCGCCAATTCCCAGCGCCTGAGAAGCGATACCGATACGGCCACCGTCGAGCGTCTTCATGGCGATCTTAAAGCCTTCGCCCTCT